>VGGM01000102.1 GCA_016868515.1 Bacteroidota bacterium
GCCTGAGGGTCAAGGTTGAAGGCAATATTACCGGTGACCACCCGCGACACTTCGATACGATGCACATTGTTTACTTCATCAAGGGAAAGAACATACCCGCCGATAAAGCAGAACTTGCTGCAAAGCTTTCACAGGAAAAATACTGCGGAGTTTCATACAGCTACAGGGCAAGTATAAAAATTACCCACGAAATTATTTACGAGGACTGAGCACCGGAAAAATAACCGGAAACCTCAGAAAACAGGTCTGAATTGCGACAGGAATCGGATATCGTTTTCAAAATACAGCCGAAGATCGTCAACCCTGTATTTAAGCATTGCAATGCGCTCAATGCCCATGCCGAAAGCAAAACCTGTGTACTTTTCACTGTCAATGCCGCAGGCCCCTAGTACTGCCTGATGAACCATGCCACAGCCCAGAACTTCAAGCCACCCGGTGTGCTTGCAAACATTACACCCTTTGCCGCTGCAGAGCCGGCAGCTTACATCCAGTTCTGCCGAAGGCTCGGTGAAAGGAAAATATGAAGGGCGGAACCGGATTTCAACAGACGGACCAAACATTTCACGCGAAAAGAAAAGTAACGTTTGCCTGAGGTCGGCAAACGACACGTTCGTGTCGATGTACAACCCCTCAACCTGGTGGAAAATGCAATGAGCACGGGCCGAAACAGCCTCGTTCCTGAAAACCCGCCCCGGCGAAATGGTCCTTATAGGCGGCTTTTCATTCTCCATTACCCTTACCTGTACCGAAGATGTGTGCGTACGAAGCAGAATATCATCAACCGACGACCTCTCATCCGACAGCCGGGATATGAAAAAAGTATCCTGCATATCGCGGGCCGGATGATCGGGTGCAAAATTCAGCTTCGAGAAGACATGATTATCGTCTTCTATTTCCGGCCCCTCCGATACTGTAAAACCGATCCTTGAAAAAATAGAGATTATCTCGTTCCTCACTATCGAAATAGGGTGCCTGGCGCCCGCCTCCAGCGGATACCCAGGCCTTGTATAGTCATTTAGCGATACAGCTGATTCTGACAGCGACCCCCTGCTGTTGCTTTCAAGAATGTCCTGGGCCAGGTTTTTAAGTTCGTTCAGTGCTTTTCCGGTCTCCTTCTTAAGATCGGCAGGAACACTTCTGAAATCGTCAAACAATAATGATATTGCCCCCCTCCGGCTGAGATACCTGATCCTGAACTGCTCTGTTGATCCGGGTGAATCAAACCGGTATTCTTCAATCTCTCTCTTTATTTTTTCAATTATCTCCTTCATCAGAGTGGAAATTATTTTTTCACAACCACAGCCCTGATTATTCTCACCTGGCCGGAATGAGGCCTGCCTGCCTCATTGGCTGGTTCAGCTGCAATTTTGTCAATTACATCGAAACCCTCCGTTACCTCCCCGAATACAGTATAGTTCGTATCAAGATGTGGAGTACCTCCTACGGTTTTATATACCTCTCGCTGCTCAGGCGGAATAACATAAGGCTCATTGTTTTCAAAATATTCATGCATTCGCAGGGCAACTTTTTCCTGTATTTCGGCGGAGGAAATCTCAATACCGGCAGAATCGGCCGCCGCCTTCTCCTCCGACATATATCTGAAATAGAGATTATCACCGAAGTCCCTGTTTATCCGTTCCTGCTGAGCAGCAAGGGTTTCGTCGGTATGTACCACCCCCTGTACAATATAGAATTGTGTTCCCGATGATGCCCTGAGGGGATTTCCCTGGCCCCCCATTCTAGCTGCAGCCAGGGCCCCTTTTTTATGATACAGTCCCGGAATGATCTCTGCCGGTATTGTATATCTGTATTTTGAAATATCTGAACCCTCAACAAAAGAACCCCTGGTTTCAGGATTCCCGGTCTGTATCATGAACCCGTCATATATCCTGTGAAAGAATATATCATTGTAGAAACCCGATTTTACCAGCTCCAGAAAATTGTCACGGTGGCCGGGCGTTTCATTATATAATTTTAGCTTAATATCACCGTGTGTGGTGGTGAGCTTTACAAGGAAAACCTTCTCTCCTGCCCGATTGCATCCTGCAAGCAAAAGGACCGATATAAATACCAGGGCAACTCTATTCATGATGATAGTCGTTAAATGATGGGCTCAAAGTTATCCATAATAATGTTAATATTTCATGCGACAGGTTCATATTTAAAAGACATGCCGGGATGATAACTGATTGACGATACATATATTTGCTGAAAATTATTCAATGGAGGAAGTCAGGAAGCTGGCCGGACAGACTGCTATTTACGGGATAGGCACCATGGTTCCGAGATTCCTCAATTACGCCGTTCTTACACCCCTGTTTACCTACACCGTGAAAACAGATGCAGATTACGGTGTAATAGTTGAATTGTATGCATGGATGGTAATACTTCTGGTGGTGCTGACTTACGGCATGGAGACCGGGTTTTTCAGGTTTGCAAAAAAGAATGGCGACGAAAAAGTTGTATATGGCACAGCCATTCTTAGTCTGTTTGCCACCTCAGTGCTGTTTGTGGTTTTTGTAAATCTCTTTATCGGTGACGTTGCCGCTTTCTTCAATTACAGGGAGAACAGGGACTACATACGGATGTTTACAGCAATTGTGGCTATAGATGCTTTTTGTGCCATTCCGTTCGCAAGGCTTCGAAGCGACAACCGGCCGGTTCTGTTCAGCACGATTAAAATAGCCAACGTGTTGATTACTGTTGCTTTTCTTTTGTTTTTCATTAAAATAGCCCCTGCCGCCTACGACAGGGGAAATCACCTTGTTGTGTCGTTCTATCGCCCCGATTACTATGTTGGTTATGTATTTATGGCGAACCTTATTGGCAGCGCATCGGTTTTGCTGATGCTTATGCCGGTAATCTTCAGCGCAAAGATTGTTTTCTCATGGAGGGTATGGAGAGAAATGACCGGGTACTCGTTTCCGCTGCTTATTGGCGGACTCGCCGGCTCGATGAATGATGTTCTTGATAAGATACTGCTGAGAAGGCTCACAACCGATGTAGACGGACTGGCCGTAACCGGACAGTATGGGGCTGGATATAAGATTGCCGTGTTAATGTCTCTCTTTATCCAGATGTTCCGTTTTGCTGCCGAACCATTCTTTTTTGAAAAGGCTTCAAAGCATGACGCAAGAAAAACATACGCCTTCGTTATGAGGCATTTTGTTATTGTGGCATTAATAATTTTTATTGCAATAAATGTATTCCTGCCTGTCGTACAGTACTTTGTTGGCCCGATGCTCAGACAGGCGGTAGTTGTAGTACCCATAGTGAGTTTTGGATACCTGCTTTACGGGATTTACCTCAACCTCAGCGTGTGGTATAAGGTAAATGATATGACAAGGTTTGGTGCCTATTTCACCATTTCGGGAGCGCTGATTACCGTGATTATAAATGTTACCCTGATACCGGTTTACGGATACATGGCATCAGCATGGGCCCATGTGGCATGTTACGGGCTTATGGTATTGCTTTCATACTTTACGGGAAAGAGAATGTACCGGGTAGATTATGACATGACTGGAATGGTTTTGTACTTGATTGCAGCAATAGCAATCGCACTGTTTTCGTTATACGTTGATATGGGAAGCGTATTATCGAACATAATAACCGGAGCAGTTCTGCTTGTCGGTTTTATCTTTGTGGCGGAAAGACGCGACGGAACATTCGGGCTTTTATTTGGAAGAAACGGGAAGTATGGAAAGACTTAAGGTTAAAATAGTAAACAGGTCGGCTTATCCGCTGCCTGAATACTCTACTGGACTATCGGCAGGAATGGATATACGGGCGAATATTTCTGATGCGCTAACTATTTCACCCGGGGAAAGAGCCCTGGTTCCCACAGGATTGTTTATTGAGCTTCCGGAAGGATTCGAAGCACAAATCAGGCCAAGAAGCGGACTCGCCTGCAACCATGGGATAACTATGTTAAACTCTCCGGGCACCGTTGATGCCGATTACCGCGGAGAGGTTGAAGTACTACTTATAAACCTGTCAGGCGAGGATTTCATTATTAACAATGGCGACAGGATAGGGCAGATGATTATATCACGGCACGAAACCGTTGAATGGGTTGCAACAGACAAAATAAGCCCAAGCAAAAGGGGCACCGGCGGTTTCGGTCACACTGGAAAAGCATGAAGGCGGTAATAGCAGCAATATGTTTTGTCATTTTTATAGCATGCGGTTGCGGCAAGCAGAGTGTGCCTGCGGCATCAACTTCTGTTATTCAGGGTGATCAGTCTGTCAGGTATGAATTCTTTTTCGTGGAAGGAATACGAAATAAGCTCATCGGCTCGCCTGCTGAAGCAATTGAATTGTTCGAAGAGTGTATTAAAACCGACCCGTCAAGAGCCGGTGCATATTACCAGATCGCTCAGATATCATTTATTCTGGGCAACATGCAATCAGCAGAGGAATATGGATTAATGGCACTGGAAAGGGAGAAGAACATATGGCATTATTTGCTTGCCGCGAATGTTTTATACCAGACAGGAAAACGTGACAGCGCCACGATGATTTATGAATCGGCCGTAAAGAATTTTCCTGACAATGAGGAAATACGTTTTACACTTGCCGGTGTCTATTATGAGACTGAAAGATATCCCGCCGCCGCCAGGATTTTTGAGGAGTTTGACAGAAAATACTCTCTTTCAGGGAATTCGGCAATACCACTGGTAAGAACCTACATGAAGATGGGTGATTACGCCAGGGCAGAGGAGAAGCTTTCTGTGCTGATTGCTGAATACCCGGAAGAGACTGCTTTCAAGGGTGTTCTGGCTGAGCTCTACAGGGAAAAAGACGAATCTGATAAGGCAGCAATGGTTTATGATAACCTTTTAAAGGAGGACCCGGATAATGTTCAGACTCTTTTTTCTGTTATTGAGTTTTTCAGAAAGGAAAACAATAACGCCAGTATTTTTGATGTGCTGAACATTGTGGCTGTCAGCGAGGGCGTTTCCGCTGAAGATAAAGTCAGGATATTTGCGGCGCAGCTGGAAGACACTCTGTTTGTTGGCAATTACGCCCGGGAACTGGAAATGTCTTTAATGATACTTGAAGCATCACACAGTGATAATTCGGTAATAAGACTGCTGAAGCCAGAATTATTTACAATGACAGGAAGAGATGAGGAGGCAATCAGCTATTATGAGGAGTATTTAACAAGATGGCCGGAAAACTATTATGCCTGGGAAAAGCTGTTGATGCTTCTGCTTACAGATAAAAACTATGAAAAACTATACTCCATTTCCACACAGGCAGTTAGGCGATTCAATACGGCCATTATGCCCCGGCTGTCGAATGCTTTCGCTGCCGTGGAGGTGGGATTGTATGACGATGCTATTGAACAGCTTACCCGGCTAAGGCGTCTAATTAACAATGACCAACAACTGTCCCTGCAGATCTTATCTGTTGAAGCAGACGCTCTGTACAGAAAGGGTTTGTATGATGAGGCTTTCAACAAGTATGATGAGGCACTGAGTCTTGATTTTAACGACAGGGTAATACTGAATAATTACGCCTATTTTCTTGCAGAGAGAGACTTGCGGCTAAGGGATGCCAGGAAGATGATTGAAAAGGTCATTGCTGTAGAAAACGACAACAACACATATAACGATACATACGCCTGGGTGTTGTATAAACAGGGTAGAGTCAGAAAGGCTGAAAAGATCATGAGGGCCATTGTTGAGTCGGAAGACAGCGCCGATGCAGAATATTACGAACATTACGGTTACATACTAAAGGCCATGAGAAGATGTGCCCAGGCAGTCATCTCATGGAACAGGGCAATCGAGCTTGATGTAAGCAGGAAGCACCTGGAAATGGAGATAGAGAGTTGCAGACGATGAGAATGAAACAGTCATTGGTCTTGATGCTGGTTGTGGTGGTTGTTGCGGGCTGTTCTGGTCTCAGGCGTATACCATCCGGTACCGGAACAATCATGGACAGGACTGAGGGCGGGATTGATTCTAAGTTGTTGTATGATAATAATATAGCAGCCAAAGGGGTATATATTAGTAAAATGCATGCCGAGTTTATTTCAGGCAATGTGAGTGAAAGATTCAATGCTAATCTGCGCGTATCGGGGAATGGTCAATGGCTGCTAAGCATACGTACTGTTGCAGGGATTGAAGCAGCAAGGATACATGCCGACAGAGAATCGGTTACCGTACTCGACAGGCTGTCAAGAAGGGCGATAATCTACCCCTGGGCACAGTTAAAAAATGAGTATCGCCTCTCTTATGAAATATTGCCGTTGATTCTTGGAGATCTTCCGGCTGTGTTTCTTGAGCAGGGAGGTTATT
>VGGM01000103.1 GCA_016868515.1 Bacteroidota bacterium
GGACCGGCGGTGAGTTTCACATCACTTACCCCTCAGAACTACTTTATCGGTCACAGCAGCGGTGCAAAGACTACCACCGGATTGTACAACTCATTCGTAGGGTATGAGGCAGGCTTTGAGAACACAGGGGGCAGCTACAACTCATTCATCGGTTTTGAGTCGGGGAGATCGAATACCACAGGCACTCACAACACATTCAACGGGCACCAGACCGGGCTAAGCACTAACGCAAGCTACAATACGGCAATGGGATATCAGGCCGGTGTATTTAATCTTTCAGGCTTCAATAATGTATTCATTGGTATGCAGGCCGGGCGGGGCTACTTCCCTGCAATAGCTTCAGGATCATATAATGTATTGATTGGCAACAGGGTGGGTTATGGCATGACAACCGCCGCGAATAACGTAATTATGGGTTATGATGCAGGATACGGACTAACAACCGGATCCGACAACGTTTACCTCGGACGTCAGTCGGGTTACCAGAATTCAACCGGAAGCTATAATGTATTCCTTGGATTTCAGGCAGGCTCCTCCGGAATATCAAGCTACAACACATTTCTGGGTTATCAGGCAGGATTCTCCTCCACCGGAAGCTATAACTCATTTATTGGCTATCGTGCAGGACGGGGTAATACAGGAGGACAGAGTAATGTTTTCATGGGTTATCTGACAGGCTTTACCAACCAGACCGGATCGAACAATGTGGCTTTGGGCAATTTTGCCGCCTACCTCGGAACCACGGCATCGAGTAATGTATTCCTTGGCGACTCGGCCGGCTACGGAAATACCAACAGTTTCAACGTATTTCTTGGGAAGGGTACGGGCAAGGCCAATGCCGGACAGTACAACTCATTCATGGGATTTCAGGCCGGCATGAGAAATACGTCGGGAAGCAGCAATGTCTTTCTCGGATACCGCTCAGGGTACTCAAATACGGGCGGAACCGACCCCGCCGGCAGTTATAATGTCTTTATAGGCAGGGAAAGCGGGTATAAAAATTCGACCGGACACTTCAATACATATCTGGGATACAGAACCGGTTATGAGTCGGCCTCAGGGGCATATAACGTAATGATCGGATACAATGCGGGTCTGAGCAATCTCAATAGCAGGAATGTATTTATCGGATATGAAAGCGGTGTTCTCAGCACAAACGGATACAATAATGTATTCCTGGGTTACTGGGCCGGGAAATCAAACACCACAGGGTCTGATAATGTTTTACTTGGCACCTACAGCGGCAGCAGTAACCTGACGGGAATCAATAATGCCTTTGTCGGTAAAGAAGCCGGATATTACAATACCGACGGGGGATCAAATGCCTTCTTTGGGGCATACAGCGGATATAAAAATACAACCAGTTACAACACCTTTATAGGACACAGGGCCGGATACGAAGTAACATCTGGTTCCTCCAATGTATTTCTTGGCACAAATGCAGGCGAAGGTGCACCGGGGGTGGCAGTTACAGGCGCTGAAAATGTTGCTGTCGGCGCCAGAAGTGCAAAAACACTCTCAACGGGTCAGCGTAACGTCATGATCGGTTCCAATGCCGGATATTCAACCACCACAGCCCAGTATTCAAATATGATAGGATATAATGCAGGTTACAACAGCAACGGCTGGTATAATATTCTTATGGGCTCAAATGCAGGTTACCAGACAACGGGTAGCAATAACTTCATTGCCGGTCAGAGCGCCGGACGGTTTAACACAACGGCCGGTTACGGTGTGTTTATCGGATATCAGTCCGGCTACAACAATTCAACCGGCAACGATAATGTATTTATCGGAACCAGCACCGGCCGGACAAATACCACAGGTACTCAGAATGTATACATTGGCCCGTCGGCCGGTTATTCAGCAACCGGCTCATATAATGTCTTCATCGGAACAACAGCCGGTTACTACGAAACCGGAAGCAGCCTGCTGATAATAACAAATACCACTATCGGAAATCCTCTTATCAGGGGGGATATGTCGGCTAAACAACTCGGCGTTAATGTGTCGGCAACTACCCAAACCCTCGATGTCGGAGGAAATGCCAGATTCAGGGTGATAGCCTCCGACGCCTACCATGGAGTACTCAACCGGAAAAGTGACGGAACACTTACAACCGCGACTTCCGATGTCAGGATGAAAGACAATATCACCACCCTGTCTAACAGTCTGGATAAAGTATTGCAGATGAGAGGAATATCCTTCACATGGAAAACCGAACCTGAGATGGGAACCAGAATTGGTATGATCGCCCAGGAAGTTGAAAAGATTATCCCTGAACTGGTGTTTACAAATGAAGTTGATGGATACAAGGGCATAAATTATGCAGAAGTCTCTGCAGTACTGGTTGAAGCAATGAAGGAGCAGCAAATCATCATTGAGCAGCAGAACCTTAAAATAGAATCCCAACAGGCTGAATTTGATAAGCTTAAAGCTGAGGTAGAGATTCTTAAATCATTGATTATTAACAATAATCGTTAACTGTGTGAGCGCGTCTGTGTACCGGTTCCGGCTGTCGTAATCAGTTGACTGCCGTAAGGAAAGAATAATTCCGGCCGTAGTAAATCATCTGCCCGGTATAGTCATCGACATAATCCAGTGCAATGTCCTTGATTCTGCCCCTCGAATCAACAACAGGTGTCAGTATCGGATTCACAAAGCCGGAGTATGGCGCCAGATCAAGTTTAGCATACCTTTCAAGGATTCCGTTATGAAGCACGGGATCAACCTTAATACCGTAACTCTCTATCAACTCCATACCTGCTTCAAAATCTCCTTCCGACTTGATCCTCTGCACTTCGGCAAGCATCTGGCCGAATAATACCCGCAGCTTCCGGTAATCATTTATCTTTACATATACCTTCCCGTCACGGTTAATCATCTCAACAATATTCTCAGGGTTGCCTTTTTCGTATACCCAACGCGATATTGCTGCCCTGCAACGCATGTGCGCCTGCTCAATCTGTCTGCCGGGCCGGATTCTCACAAGCTGTGTAAGAAGCCCGTTCCTGAGATAATTATCATAAGCAGCCATGGCAGCCTCCTCCTCCGGAAGAAGTCCAAGTTCAACCACTTTGGGATCAGGCAAATAATACAGCGCGAACAGGTCTGCCCTCATCTCCTCAAGCGGTGAGGCATAGTTTCTGAGCGCATTGGGGTCGGTTCCCGGGGCCAGCCTGCCGCTAGCGTGACCAATGCACTCATGCATGTCGGTATGAAGTGCTCCGGCCTGTGATCCAAACTTTTTGGCTCGTGCTGTTTCAGAATCGTTCTCTGCAAACTCCTCAAGGAACCCGCTGCCCTGTGAAGCCTTGTCGTATGCCTCCGAAATATTGGCAAGTGTAACCGATTTTGAACCAACTTCCTTTCTTATCCAGTTTGAATTGGGCAGGTTGATACCCAGCGGTGAAGCGGGATAACAATCACCTCCCAGCATGGCAATATTGATTACACTGGCCGCAATACCGGTCACCTCCTCCTTACGGTAACGCGGATCAACCGGCGAATTATCCTCAAACCACTGTGCGTTTGCACTTATTATCTCAGTCCGCCTGGTGGCTTCAATATCCTTGTAATTGACAATCGCCTCCCATGTGGCCTTCATCCCCATCGGATCGGCATATGTTTCAACAAATCCGTTAATGTAGTCAACCATAGTGGCCGTATTGCCTGCCCATACAACGTTGTAGTCGTCCCATTTCTTCAGGTCTCCGGTTTTGTAGTAATCAACAAGCAGGTCAATCTGCTTTTTCTGCAGTTCATTCTCAGCCACCCCGCCTGCCTTCTCAAGCCACATCACTATCATATCAATTGCTGCTCCGTACAAACCGCCCGACCGATATGGTATCTCTGTTACCTTCCCGTCACTCTTCACCACCCTGGTGTTTAAACCATACTCCACCGGCCTCGGATCAGACGGATTGACAACTGCTGCGTAATACTCCTCCACTTCGGCCTGTGTAACGCCATCGTAGAAGTTATTGGCTGAAGAGGTAATCATATCGGCACCGGCCGACTGGAATGCCCTCCAGTAATAAAGGTTATCATCGAAAAGAACCGGTTTCAGGAACAATGACAGTGCCTCAGCATCCTTCCCTTCAAAATCAGGCAGTTCGGCCGGATCTGAATTCGCTATCAGTGTATCGAAATACTCCTGCGGGAACCCGGGCCTGAACTTCTCGTTAGAGTAGTGGTGATGGATGCCATTGGCAAAGAAAACCCGTTTGGCATATGCCATAAAAGCTTCAAATTCATCGCACTCCCTCTCTCCGTTATATGTCAGTATTATGGCCTCTATCGTTTTTCTGATAACCAGGTTATACCTGAAGTTCTGGTCCCAGAGTATATCCCTTCCGCATAATGCGGCCTCGCTTAAATAATAAATAAGCTGTTTCTGATTCAGCGAAAGCTCTTCAAATCCCGGAACACGGTACCTGAGCACCCTGATATCATCAAACCTGTCGATCTCATAAACGAAATTCTCATCAGTAACACTGGCTTCCTTACCGGGTTTGCATGAACTGTTCATCAGTAAAATAATTAGTGTGAATAAAAGAGGGCGTGTAATTGTTCTCATGGCTGTAAATTAGGGTTGTCGGGATCAAAGTTAGACAATTGGAACAATTGTTGAAGGAATCAGTCACGATAATAACTATTTTTGTCAGGGTATAAATAACATGGGGAAAAAATGAAAAACATACTTATTATAGCTCTGGTATTTCCGCTTTTCCAGATTATGGGGCAGGACAGGATAACCGGACGTGACTTTGCCACAAGGTCGGAGGTGATAGCCACCAACGGAATGGCCGCAACAAGTCACCCCCTTGCAACCCAGGTTGCTATCGACATACTTAAGCGGGGAGGAAACGCAATCGATGCGGCCATTGCCGCCAACGCCGTACTTGGGGTGGTTGAGCCTACCGGATGTGGCATTGGTGGTGACCTGTTCGCAATTATATGGAGCAGCGAAAAAGGAAAGCTTTACGGACTCAATGCCAGCGGCCGGTCGCCACGATCCCTGACAATGCAGCACTTCAGGGATATGGGAATTGATAAAATCCCGGCATATGGACCACTCCCTGTTTCGGTACCGGGATGTGTCGACGGCTGGTTCGAAATGCATGAACTCTTCGGAAAACTGCCGATGACAACTATTCTCAAGCCTGCTATCGATTATGCCCGCGACGGATTCCCTGTTACCGAAGTAATTGCCTATTACCTGGCAAGGGGGACATCTCTTCTAAAAGATTACCCCAATATAAGTGAAGTATTCATGCCTGGTGGCAAAGCACCTGCCAGGGGAGAAATATTCCGCAATCCGCAGCTTGCAAATACCCTCGACAAGATTGCAAAAGGTGGACGAAATGAATTCTACAGGGGATCAATAGCTCGTACAATAGCCGACTTCATGAAAAGTCAGGGAGGGTTCCTTACTTATGATGATATGGCACGGCACCGTTCAGAATGGATCGAACCGGTTAGCACTACATACCGTGGCTATGAAGTATGGGAACTGCCACCGAACGGGCAGGGAATAGCTGCCCTGCAAATGCTCAATATTCTCGAAGGATACGATATCAGAGGCATGGGCTTCGGCAGTGCCGAATACATCCATTTGCTTACCGAAGCCAAAAAGCTTGCGTTTGAAGACAGGGCAAAATACTATGCCGATCCGGCATTTGCCACTAATATGCCTGTACAGCAGCTTATCAGCAAGCAATATGCTGCCGAGAGAAGGAAGCTTATTAACCGCGACAGGGCAGGACTCAGATATGATGCCGGAAAGTTCGACTCCGACAATACAATATACCTTACCGTTGCCGACAAATCAGGAAATATGGTCTCCCTCATTCAAAGCAACTACAGGGGTATGGGTTCGGGCATGTGCCCTCCCGGACTAGGCTTTGTTCTTCAGGACAGAGGAGAACTTTTCAGTCTTAGCGAAGGCCACAATAACGTATATGCTCCAGGCAAAAGGCCATTTCATACCATTATACCCGCATTTATTACACGGGGTGGCAAGCCCTGGGTGAGCTTCGGGGTTATGGGTGGTGATATGCAACCCCAGGGGCATGTCCAGATAGTTATTAACCTGATTGATTTCGGCATGAACCTTCAGGAAGCTGGTGATGCACCCAGGATATACCACGCGGGCTCATCGGAACCAACCGGGTCAATAATGACCGATGGCGGTACCCTCTTCCTGGAAAGCGGAATAAGAACCGAAGATATTCAGACACTACTCAGAAAAGGTCATAAGATCCAGT
>VGGM01000104.1 GCA_016868515.1 Bacteroidota bacterium
CGGGTTCCTGGGCTTTCCAGCCGGGGTGGTTCCAGTGAATAAAGGCGCCCTGTTTGATTCCCTCTTCGATTGCCTTCATGAAATCATCCTTGTTAAGCTTTGAGGCATCGGTTACGAAAAGTGCATTAAAATGCCCCGGCGGCATGCTTCGGGTTATTTCGGTGCCGTTTACCAGTATAATGTTACGTTCGGCCGCGTAGGTTCGGGTTATCTTCCAGGCAGCGTTGTAGTCGGTCGGTATCCACTCCTTTTTCGGCTGGTATTCAATATGGTCGGTAATTGAGATGGCATCGAGACCGTCGCGCCATGCCTCATCGACCCTTACGGTTGGCCATACATTGCCGTCGGAGAAGACCGTATGCATATGGAAATCGCATTTTAGTGTCACCCTGCCATCGAGCTGGGGAAGGTTGTAGATGCGTCGCTGTGCTGTAGCAGTGGCGGTGGCAATCAGCAGCAATGCTGCTACCGTAATAAATAGTCTGAGGTTTTTCATTGCTGTTCGGCTTTTTGTTATGCCAAATATATGAAACTATTTTCCTGAAGGGTATTGCCTGTGTCGTTTTTCCATGCTCTCCCGACCTGCGGTCCGGGACTCCGCTTCGCTCCGCATGCCCTTTCTTCTTTCACCTTTCCATGCTTCATGCCCCATGCTTTTTTTCTGATAAGCCGCTTGTCATTTCAGAAAGTTTCCTAATTTTATAGAGTGTTTCGCTGGATATGAATTTCGCTGATCAATATCTGGAATATAAATATGGTCTCAGACATTTCCGTGCTATGCCTTGCAGGGTTGGCAACCCGTTATGGAAAAAGGATTTACTAACTATAAGAATGTGAAGAAATGAGAACAAGAATGAGAACAATTGTTTTTCTCGGGTCAGCCATGCTGATGCTGGGGTTGCTAATCACCGATGTCTATTCGGCATGGTATGAATGGACTAAGGAGGCAAGGGAGAAACTGGAGTGGAATGCAAATATAAAACCTTGCAGTAAAACAGTGCAATTGGAAGCAGTATATAGCCCAGAGCTTGGAATTTCATTAATCGAATTCCAAATGGCACTTGAGATGAAGCTACAGTATATCGTTGTTTATGGCGAACGTATTTCCTGTATAGATGGCACCACATACAAGGATTGTAAAGAGATTGTTGGTAGTTGGTGGGATAGCTGGGACGGTGAAGGGGATTGTATACCAGGTGGAATAAAAAGTTCGAATGCTGCAGAATAAAGAAAGATCTTTCCGGGGTTCTGGAGCTGATTCAGAACCCCGGAAATAATACTAATAGTATGATATTGAGTTTATTATTAGCATTTCTGACAATATTGTCTTCATGCCGCCAGGGAGGGCAGAGTGACAGTATTGGTGAGACAGGAATTGCAAGGCCGCCTGGGATTTCTTGCGATTCACTTATTGACTATTCTGCACTTGATACCCTTGTGTTTATTCCCGATAACCGATTTTACGAAGCACAGGATATTCTCGAAGTTGTCAGGTTTATCAAACTGGAGACAAATGCTGAGTGTCTTATTGGCTCGGTAGGGAAAGTCCAGTTTGTGAATGGATTGTTTTATCTGCTTGATGACTATACCGGACAAAATGCGATTCATGTTTTCGATACTCTTGGGAATCATGTACGGAGCCTTAAACGGATAGGAAGGGGACCGGGGGAGTACAAGGATATACTTGATTTTGATATTGATGATAATCTAAGTCTATACATTCTTAATTCAATTGGGAATATACTAGTTTATGATTCACTCTTTCAGTACAGAAAGACTATCAATCAGGAAATCGCAGTAAGAATGATTTCAATCTTTAATGGTTTCATTATTGGGATTACCCATGGTTCAACATACAAGAACCCCCAAGGGAAGGTGTTACATATACTAAGTTTGGAGGGAAGACCACTTAAGGAATTTCTTACATATCCTGAAGGGTCAAGCAACTTCACAAACCCCGCATCAGCTCTTTCTAGATCAAATGGAAGAGTATTCGCAAATATTCCATTCTCCCCCACTATATTTTCTATTGACAGTAGTCTGAATGTAAAAGCCGAGTTCTGTCTAGTTTTTAATTATGACGCACGAGATGGGAGAACTGCAAATCGGTTTAATACAGATCCATTTAAGAGTTTCTTCTATTCAGATAAGCTTATATCATGTGGGACCTCCATTCCATTAGGGAGTATCTATCTAAAGAATATGGGCTTTTCCATTGAAGGACAAACATTTTTACCCACTGTAGTAAGAGACAGAATTTCGGAGGGTGCTCCAAATCCATTGCCGTTGCTGGGGATGACAGAAGCAGGCATAGGTATATCGGTGCAGGAAGCGCATCATCTGAAGTATTGTCTTGAGAATGATGGTATGGAGGTAATTACCGACAGCACGGGTGCCAGACGCAGGGTTTACAGCAATAATTATCTCGGTGGTGACACGCTTCCAGGTTCACTGTATGACAAAATCAGGCATCTGGACGAAAATGACAATCCGTGTATAATCCTGGTCAAGATAAAACCATTCCCTAACCTGAATGAGAGTAAAAACTAGTCGACAGATGATTCTGTGTTTATCCCGGTGGGAAGCTGCGATGATTGTATCGGCTTTCATGGTTCTTGTCTGCGGTTGCAGGTCAGAACCGGGGGGAGGTGAGGTAAGAAGGGCAATCGCTGATATCAGAGAGAAGGGTGTTGGTTATGAGCTGATTGGTGAAGCCGGGGAGACATTGCGAACCGGCCATGCCAAGGCGGTAATGGCTAGGGTAGTGATATCGTCGGTCGGCTGCAGTGTTTGTTTTGACGATATAGTGAAGGTTCTGAATGATTCAGCCGAAGATACAACCGGTCTGATGGTCTCGCTGGTAATTGCCAATCCCGATCGTCATAGCGCCTACCAGCTCCGAAGAATGTATGGTATAAAAGTACCTGTTTACATAACTGGCGACGAGAGGCTGCAGACGATAGGCAGCCGTCTTGGTACCTTATATGTGTTTACCTCGTCACCCGGAGAGAACATTTATAACCTCAGGCCACTTAACTCGGCATATGAACTGGATAAATACCTGGCCGCGAGCCGCCCGGGTGGTTCCTAGAGGTTATCTATCTGTTTTTCAGTATCAGTTTGTCATAGGCCAAAATAAGAAGGGCGGCGGCGAGGGCGAGGCCTCCGTAGATAATCCAGACGTTCTGGGGTGAGTAGGTGTTCCAGAGGTAGGCGGTGAGTTCTGCCTGGTTCATGCCGAAGAGTCCGGCAGCCTGCTCGTAGTATTGCGATTCGGTGAAGGTGGACGAGACGTCGGGTATTGAGAATCCCCTTTCGGCCACTGCCTGCCTGAGGAGGTAGAACTTGTCGGCCATAACCTCGTAGGGTCTGCCTGATACCCATCCCGCCGCATAGTGTCCCGCCGCGTATGGAAGGAATGAGGAACCCATGTATAATCCTGTCTTGTCGGGAGGTGCAATGCGACCGATGTACTCTGAGTACTTGGGCGAGGAGGCCATTTCGCCGATGCTGAAAATAAGGATTCCGATGACAACCACGTAAGGGTTACGGGTGAGGAACATAAGGACCAGTCCGAGTGCAAGTATAACCGTTCCGGTCATGATACTGGTAAGTGGTTTGAGCTTCATGCTCTGCGATGAAATATAGAGCTGCAGAACGATGATAAAGAATGCGTCGAGACTGATAACCGTTACGGCGGTGATGGTTCCGGGGGCCAGTCCCACCAGTGCCGACAGTTTGTTGAGGTCGACCCAGTGTTCGAGGAAGACGGGGAAGGAGTAGTAGAGCTGGTTGAAAGCTGTCCAGAACACCGACATGATAATAAGGAAGAGGAGGTATTTGAAGTCGGAGAGGGTTTTCAGTATGTTTCTGAATGCAGTAGCTATATTCTGCGCAAGCGTGTCGGTTGAGGGAGCGCGTCCCGGTTCCCGGAAAAAGAAGAAGACAAAGATGTAGTTTACGGCGATGGTGATGATTGACATGAGGAAGACGTAGTTCCAGTCGACCTTGTAGAGGAAGCCGGCTATAAACGGGCCGATGAAGCCGCCGATGTTGACCATCATGTAGAAGATACCGAAGCCTACCGATGATGTTTCGCTGTCGGTTGTTTTGGCTATCATGCCCGAGATAACCGGTTTGAAGAGTGCGCCGGCAACCGCAAGGAAGATGTACGAGGCGAAGACAAGTTCGAAGGTGTCGAAGTAGCCCACCATGAAATAGCCGGCAATGTACATTGTGAACGACAGCACCAGCATTCGTTTGAAGCCGAGGCGGTCGGCGAGGGCGCCGGTGATGATGGGGAGGAAATAGAGCAGCATGGTGCCGGTGCCCATAATGATTCCCTTTTCACCCTGGGTGAAGCCGAGGGCGCCGGTGTCCTTCGACATGGTGAGGTAGAGGGCGAAGGCGTTGTAGAAGCCGTACCATGCCCACCGTTCGAAAAGCTCCATGATGTTGGATATCCAGAATACGCGGGGGAATTTTTTGAGTAGTGTGGTCAGTCTGCTCATATTGTTGTTTCAGTTTGAGTGTCGGCGTAAAAATAGGCGATTTTTTTATCGGCGTCATCCCATGTGAGAATTCTTTTGCCCCGGTGTATCCACAGGAAGGCGGCCATGGCAAAATCGCCGGCACACATGGTTGTATGGGCCAGCAGGGTGAGGGAGAGTGACCATTGCCAGGGGGGTGGCAGAACCGCGATTGCCGCAATGAGTGAGGTAGTAATAACCGCGAAAGGGGAGAAGGCCACGGCGAGGAATCCCCGGGCACCCACCACATGCCTGTGGGCTGTGACATAAACGATGTAGTTGGAGAGGTCGGCTCCGATGCGTATGTTTCGTCCGCCAAGAAGCATAAAGATAATTATATGCACCCCCTCGTGAACCGGTATCAGCAGCAGGGGGAAGATTATCAGTCCGGCAAGGGTAAATGGAAGCAGCTGAAGTACAGAATATTGGGGTGCTATATCTATGCGCAGTACCACTGCCAGCGCCAGCGAGGCCACAGAGAAAAGGATAAGCAGGGCTATTGCCGGATTGGAGGGTTTAAGGTGCGAAATAACAAAACCGGCTATATCGCTGTAGTCAATGGCTTGCACAAGCTTGTAACGTGATGGGGCGGAAATTATATCCTCTGGTGTGATCTTCATTGGGTGGTTGCCGGTGGTGGCAATGGACAAATGTAGTGAGAGAAGGGAGTATATTCAATAGTCGGGGACAACAAGCGGCGTGATTGGCATGGTTTTGGAGATGGAGAATGGCGTAGTGACGTATTGACGTAATGGCGTAGAAAAAAGAGGGCGTAAAGGGCATAGATGGCGTAAATGGCGTAAATGGCGTAAAGGGCATAGATGGCGTAAATGGCGTAAATGGTGTAAATAGTGTATAGGCAGGGCGTTGAACAATGATGGTTGAAAATGGTTAAATTTGTATTGTGGGCAGGGTTGTTTTCATAGTATTCTTTCTGGGGTTGGTTTCGCAGGTTACAAGCGGACAGGATACCAACTGGATAAAGCTTGACACTGTTGGGAGGTATCACCTGATTCAGATAATTAACCGCAGCGGTGAGAGAATGCCTGAGATAGAACTCGAGGATGTGGTTGTGGTGGGAAAGCGTTCGGCAGGCGACCGGTTTCAGGCATGGCGCTACGCGCGGCTCGTCTATAACGTCAGAAAGGTTTATCCCTACAGCGTAATGATACGAGACAGATACGCCGAGGTGAACCGCCACCTCTCCAACATGCCCGACGACAAGCTCAGAAAGGAGTATCTTAAGAAGCTGGAGAAGGACCTCTTCAGGGAGTATGAGGATGATCTTCGGAGCATGACAATTACCCAGGGACGCATACTGATAAAGCTTGTCGACCGCGAAACGAAAAACTCATCATACGACCTTATTAAAGAATACCGCAGCGCCGTTACAGCCACCTTCTGGCAGGGAATAGCGAGGATATTCGGATCAAACCTGAAGGATAAATATGATCCCGACGGCGACGACTTCCTTATTGAGATGATAATTTATGAGATAGAAGCGGGGAGGCTATGATATATGGTATGTGGTATGAGGTATGGGGTTGCTGGTGAAACCAAGGGGCGTAGTGGCGTAGTGACGTAGTGACGTAGTGGCATAATGGCATAGGTAAAAGGGCGTAAAAGGCGTAAAAGGCGTAAAAGGCGTAAAAGGCGTAGATGGCGGTTAGGCGGCTGCGCCACCGTTCAGGGTTCATGCGAAGCGCAGCGGAGTCCCGCACCGAAGGTCGGGGCT
>VGGM01000105.1 GCA_016868515.1 Bacteroidota bacterium
GGTTACCCCTCCGGGGAGTTCATTGATATGGTCATTGATGTAAGACCTCACCAGGTAACCCTGGTTCCCGACGCACACGATGCAATTACCTCGAACGCAGGCTGGGATACGGTTAAGCATCGTTCATTCCTGAAGGAGGTTGTGGCCAGGTTCCGCCAGAATGGAATCCGAACCTCCATCTTTGTTGACACCAATCTTCGCAATATTGAGTCGGCAGCACTTACAGGAACCGACAGGGTTGAGCTATATACCGAACCCTATGCACATTACTACCCTTCGTTTCCGGGAGCCGCTGTCGAACCATTCATTAAGGCTGCAGAGGCCGTCAGGGAAACCGGAATGGGGCTCAATGCCGGCCATGACCTGAACCTCGATAACCTGAGCTTCCTTATCAAATCAATACCATGGACTGATGAAGTGTCAATAGGTCACGCCCTGATCTCTGATGCTCTCTACATGGGGCTCAGTCAAACAATCAGGCTGTACCGCGAAGCCCTGGTTCACTGATGATAAAATGGAACTCTTCTACAGGAAAACCGGCAGTGGCCCGCCGCTGATCGTCCTGCACGGCCTCTACGGATCGTCAGACAACTGGATGACAGTAGCAGGGCTGCTCAGCAGTAAATACTCCGTCTATATTCCCGATTTGAGAAACCATGGGCAGTCACCACACCACCCTGATCACAATTACACCGTGATGTGCAACGACATGGGGGAGTTTTTTGACAGGCACATCAGAGGCAAATGTATTCTGCTGGGACACAGTATGGGAGGGAAACTGGCCGTTACCTTTGCTGCCCTTCACCCTGAAAGAATTGCGGCAATGATTGTGGCAGACATATCACCTTTCCACTCACCTGGAAGGCAGGATAGCATAACATCATTCCACAGAAAGGTTCTCGACGCAATGCCTGAAGCCACTAATGCAACAACCACATCAAGGGGCGTGGCAGAAAAGCTTCTTGCTGAGAGAATTGGCGATATAAAAGTCGCTTCGTTCCTTATGAAGAATCTGGTCAGAAATCAAACCGGCGGTTTCAGATGGAAACTCAACATTCAGGCACTGTCTCAGAACCTTGAATCGATAATGGATCGCGCGCCTGTTCCCGAAAAAGCAAATATAACAGGCTTCCCTGTCCTCTTCGTCAGGGGTGGTGATTCCGGTTACCTGCCCGAAAGCCATTTTCCCGAAATCGAAAAAGTCTTTCCTGCCGCCGGGTTTATTACTATTGGCGGAACCGGGCACTGGCTGCATGCCGAAAAACCCGGGGAATTCGCAAAAGTAATCATTGACTTTCTTACCTGAAATCACCCGAGCCTGGTAAGCGATTCAACGCGATCGTCTGAAATAGTCTCCCTCCCCATAAACCGCATCATAACCCTGGCTACGGTAAGTACATCCTTCTCACAATACTTCACAATCCTTGCTGTATCACGATCCTTCCAGTAAACCGTCGAAACCATGCTGCCATCAATGTCATCCTTGGGCGTGGGAATTCCGAACACCTCGGCAAGAAGGGCCAGCGATGTGAAGTGCCGGTACTCACCGAACTTCCAAAGCTCCATTGTATCGAGATGCTTGATCTCCCATGGCTTCTTGCCGGCACTGTTCAGTATGTCGGGTATCCTTATCCGGTTTATCACCATTCTCCTTGAAAGATATGGGAAGTCAAACTCCTTTCCGTTATGCGCACACAGGTACGGATCCTTCCTGGAAGCCCATTTCGACAGCATCCCTGCAAATTCGGTCAGTAACGACTTCTCATCATCGCCATAAACCGATTTGAGCCTGAACAGAGGCCCGTTGAAAAAACCGGCCGATATACAGATAATCTTTCCAAACTCTGCATAAATGCCCGCCTTCTCGTATACATCTGCCGCTGAAACACCATCTTCACGCGACGCTCTGGTCTTTTTATCCCACAACTGCTGCATAGCGGTGCCAAGCCCGTCGAATTCAGGAGCCACCGGAACAGTTTCAATGTCTATGAACAGAATGTCCTCAGGGTTTACATTGTCAATCATATTCTTATCCTTTCCTTTTTCAGATGCCTCTCAATTATCGATATAAGAACCTCTATGCCAACGTTATTCTCTCCGCCGCCGGGAATAATAATATCGGCATACCGCTTTGAAGGTTCAATGAACTGCAGGTGCGACGGCTTTACCGTCTGATGGTATCTCTCAAGCACCTGCATCACTGTCCTGCCCCTCTCAATTATATCTCTCTGAATAACCCTGCCAAGCCTGTCGTCAGCGTCGGCATCAACAAACACCTTAATATCAAACATATCGCGCAAAGCGGGATCGGAGAGTATGAGTATTCCCTCAACCACTACAACCCTTGAAGGCTTTACCCTTATGGTCTCAGGCGACCTCACACAAGTGAGGTAGCTGTACAGAGGCATCTCAATCTCCCTGCCGGCCCTGAGCTCATGAAGATGTGACACAAGCAACTCAAACTCAACCGAGGCAGGATG
Organism: Bacteroidota bacterium; assembly: GCA_016868515.1. Taxonomy (GTDB): domain Bacteria; phylum Bacteroidota; class Bacteroidia; order Bacteroidales; family VadinHA17; genus SLNP01. Next base: position 2,481 of record VGGM01000105.1, read on the forward strand.
ATCAAAGTTTACCAGCTGCCTCTCCTCAAGCGGAATATCAGAATTATCCCTGTAATATGAATCCTGCGGCAGTACAACCACTTCATCCTTTTGAAATCCTTCTGTTATTCTCCTTACAACAGTAGTTTTACCCGACCCGGTTCCTCCGGCAATCCCTGCAATCAGCATTTTTTTGCTATTTTTGTGTCTGTTGAATTAATCAAAAATAAGTAATTATTCCATTTCCCCACCAACACAATGGCCCAACTCTATCCTTTAAAATTTGAACCTGTCTTAAAATCAAGACCCTGGGGAGGTAACAACCTGAGCTTAAGATTCGGCAAAACAGCCGGTGAAAATGAAAAAACAGGTGAGAGCTGGGAAATCAGCGGACTTGAGGGCGACGAATCGGTAATTGCCAACGGCTTTCTTGCCGGAAACAACATTACCGAAATCATTGAGGTTTATATGGGCGATGTTTTGGGGGAACGCGTTTATGATGTGTTTGGAGACGAGTTCCCGCTACTTGTAAAACTTATCGACGCTGCCGAAACTCTCTCCGTTCAGGTGCATCCCGGAAACGAAATGGCCGCCAGGCTGCACAACGCCTACGGAAAAACTGAGATGTGGTACATAATTGAAGCAAAACCCGATTCAAAAATATACTGCGGCTTCATGAAGGGTGTTAAAAAAGAGCACTACCTCGAAGCCGTTGAACACGGCACACTCCATAAGATACTTAATGAAGTACCGGTTAAGAAGGACGATCTGTTTTTCATACCTGCAGGCATGGTGCATGCCATTGGCGAAGGTGTTGTGCTTGCAGAAATACAGCAGTCGTCCGACGTAACCTACAGGATATACGACTGGAACAGACCTGATGCATACGGAATCTCAAGGGAATTGCACACAGAACTGGCCGCCGAAGCTATCAAATTCGATATTGATGGCGGAAAAGTCGACTATCCTGACCCCGGGAAAAACAGGACCATTCAACTGGTAAGAAGCCCTTACTTTGTCACCTCTCTTCTTAATTTTGACACCTTCGTTACAAAGAATTACAACCTTCTTGATTCATTCGTAATTCTGCTCTGCACTGAAGGAAAATACCGGATCCACTGGGAAAACGGATCTGATAATGTGGCTGCCGGCGAAACGATCCTGATTCCTGCCACTGCCGGTGAAATTGTGCTTGAACCACTACCAGGCGCATGCCTCCTTGAAATTTACATGAATAACGGTAAAGCAACTGAATGAACCAAACAACCAAAAAAATGAGACGCAAATACACTGTTCTGCTGATCCTGATGATCGCCATTACATTCCCCGGCTGCAACTCCGGCAGCCCCGGAAACGATGGAACCGCCGAAGGAACCGGCGCCCCGGCTACCGGGGTTTCTGAAAAGTTTACCGGAGTTAAACCCTATTACCTGAATGGCAGGCTCGACAGGGAAGTCACATATGTCAAAGGGGTACGGAACGGCCCGACAAAGACTTATTATGCCTCGGGAGGAATTAAACAGATCATACCTTTCGCAAACGGATTACAAACCGATACAGCCAGATGGTTTTATGAAGACGGAAAGCTCTACCGTAACACCCCTTACGTCAGCGACACGATTCACGGAACTCAGGTTCAGTACTACCGCAGCGGCCGGATAAAGGCAAAAATGACTTATATAATGGGCAACCGCCTTCCCGATCTTGAGGAGTACTACGATAATGGAAAAATGAAGGTGTTCAGAAGGGAGCTGATCATTAAAACACGCGACGAATATACCGAAAGAGGTGTTTTCAAGATATTCGCCGAGCTCGACAATAAAGCAACCCCTGTCGTTTTCTATCTGGGTGAACTGGTTGACGGTGCCTTCAACCCCGGCACCGCTATCAAAATGACAAACTCGGGAGGTATGGGCTTTATTGAGCTCTCAAGGGGATCACTGCGCAACAGTGGATCTGTACTGGTGATTGCAGAGTATATGACCGATTTCGGAAATAAGAACTTCCTCACAAAACGGGTTAATATCCCATACAGGGATGTTAACTGAGCAGACCTGATGATGAAAATGATAATTACTTCGGCCGAATTCATCACCAGCAGTACATCAGTAAAAATGTGCCCTGGGGCTGACAGGCCCGAGTTTGCTTTTATTGGCAGGTCGAATGTGGGCAAGTCATCGCTCATCAACATGCTTACCTCAAGGCCGGGCCTGGCGAAAATTTCAGCACACCCAGGTAAAACCCAGACCATTAACCACTTTCTTGTCAATAACTCATGGTATCTGGCCGACCTGCCGGGCTACGGTTATGCCAGGGTCTCCAAAGCTATGCGCAACAATTTTGAGCGCTTCATAAGCAGCTACCTGTTGCAGCGCGAAAACATGATATGCCTCTTTGTGCTGCTCGACTCGCGCCATGGTCCTATGAAGCTTGACATGGAATTCATGAAGAATCTCGGAGTTAACAGTATACCATTCGCCAGGGTATTCACCAAGGCTGATAAGATTTCACGACGTGAGGTCAACTCAAATGTCGGATTACACGACAAACTTATGCTTGAAACCTGGGAAAGCCTGCCTCCCACCTTCATCACATCAACAAAATCAGGGGCAGGCCGCGACGAAATCCTCGGGTTCATAAGCGAAACATCAACAATCTTCAAACACCCCGGTTCACGTTAAATTGTTATTCATATTTTTGTACTACAACTAAACCCTTCAAACCAACCAACCTTTTCAAAAATGTACGGAAGAGCACCTATCAAGATTTTTGCCGGAAGATTCTCAAAAGAGCTTGCAGCAAGAATCGCCTCAGAATTGGGTATGGAAGTGGGAAAAAGCTCTGTAACCCAGTTCCACGACGGAGAATTTCAACCCGGTTATGATGAGTCTGTCAGAGGATGCATGGTTTTTATTGTTCAGTCTACTCTGCCCCCGGCCGAAAACCTGCTCGAACTGCTGCTTATGATCGACGCCGCCAAAAGAGCCTCGGCGTATAAGGTAATTGCCGTTATTCCATATTACGGCTTTGCCAGGCAGGACCGCAAGGACAGGCCCAGGGTCTCAATAGGCGCCAAACTAACTGCCGATCTGTTAAGCGCTGCCGGTGTCGACAGGGTGATTACAATGGACCTCCACGCCGACCAGATACAGGGGTTTTTCGATGTCCCTGTCGACCACCTCTTCTGCTCATCACTCTTTGCCAGCTATATTTCGGAGCTTAAACTGCCGAACCTTACAGTTTCAGCCCCCGACATGGGTGGATCGAAAAGAGCAAATGCTTATGCCCGACACCTTCAGTCTGAACTGGTACTCTGTTATAAACTGAGAAAAAAACCAAATATAGTTGAGGAGATGTCAATAATAGGCGATGTTGAAGGGAAGGATGTGGTAATTATTGACGATATGGTCGATACAGCAGGAACACTTACTTTCGCTGCTCAAATGATGCACGAAAGGGGTGCCAGCAGCATCAGGGCTTTCGCTACTCATCCTGTACTGTCGGGGAATGCCATCGACCGTATCAATAACTCTCCCGTGAAAGAACTTGTAGTCTCCGACTCAATACCACTGCTGCGTCAGTCACCTAAAATAAGGGTGCTCTCAGTGGCAGGTCTGTTCGCTAGTACAATACAGGCAGTTTACACGAATCAGTCAATCAGCGATAGTTTTGTATTTTAACCGGATTGTCCTATATTTGCACGCCAAAAAAAAGGACAAAGTCGAACGTGCAATGGGAGGCTGCTATGGCACGCAGCTTTGAGAGCACACAAAAGAGA
>VGGM01000106.1 GCA_016868515.1 Bacteroidota bacterium
GGCGAAGTTCATATTACCAGGAAACAATACCTCGACGGAAGTATCCCCACAGGCTTCCAGCGTTCGGCTATCCTGGGGGTTGAGGGTTACATTCAGCTGAAAAAGAAGAGAGTAAGGCTGATACAACTCAGTATCGAAGAAGACTCATGCCGCGAAATATCCGACGTGGGCCACAAACGCCTGTATAAAACCGACAGGCTGGGTATGCCTCTGATTGAGACAGTCACCTACCCCGATATGGAAACCCCGGATGAACTGGCTGAGGCAGCCGAATACATCAGGTTCCTTAACAGAAGCTCCGGCCTCGTCAGAACAGGAATGGGAGCTGCCAGGGAAGACGTGAATGTAAGCTGCGAGGGTGGAAGCCGTGTTGAAATAAAAGGAGTGGCACGTAACAGCTGGATACCTGAACTGTCACATAACGAAGCCTTCAGGCAATACGCCCTCCTTAATATCAGGTCACTGCTGCAGTCAAGAGTCCCTGACCATTCCGGCTGGCAGATAAAAAGCAAAGAGATAGGTTATACCGATACCAGCCTTCACTCTCAGCCGGTACGCGATGCTTTCGATAACGGCTTCAGGGTAATTGCCATTAACCTGCCATTGTGCCATGGTATTCTGTCGCATTTCACACAACCGGGCAAAATCTTTGCCGATGAGCTCTCTGACCGGCTGAAGGTGATTGCCTGCATAGAGAAACCCAATATGACTCACTCGGAGGAACCTGAACCCCGTCAGGGAGCACCCGATTTCAAAGCTGTTAGCAGGTTTCTCGACGCGGGAAAAGATGATGCACAGGTGGTTCTGTGGGGGCCCGGTGAGGATATCCCCACCGCTGTGGAGACCATTGAGGAGCGGATGAAGCTTGCATTCGAATCTGTACCGAATGAAACCCGCAAGTCATTCGCCGACGGAACTACAATGTTCGAAAGAGTTCTGCCCGGCAGGGACCGCATGTACCCCGATACCGACTCACCACCAATACCGCTTACCGATGATAATATAGCGGAACTCAGCAAAGACCTGCCCGTCGAAATAGCCGAACGTTTCCGGCAGATGGAGAAATGGGGAATACCTTCCGATACACACAGGTACCTCCTCAGCAGGAACCTGGTTGAGATGACTGAGAAAATTGCCGTCGATTTCGGTTTCTCCCACAAGTTTACAGGCTGCTTCCTGGGCCATACGCTAAGGAACCTTGAAGGTAAGCGCCAGCCTCATAAGAACTTCAGCTACAAAAAGATATACGGTCTTTTTGGCTTCCTGGCAACGAAAAAGCTCGACCCCGCCCTCGCAAAAACGATGCTGCCGGTAATATACGACAACCCCGATATGGAATTCGTTTCGGTTCTTTCCAGCACAGGCTTTAAAAAGAAAAGCACCGACGAACTTCTTGCCCCCGTCGACTTCCTCTACGAAAAATTCCTTGAAATCAGGATATCGGAACGCGACACCGCCGTTACCGACTGGCTGATGGGGCAGATAAGGAGGCAGGCTGTCGGTAATATAAGTCTGGCAAACCTGAGTGAAAGAATAAATAAAAAAATCAGTAACGGATTCTGAACATGGCTGAAGATATTTTCCAGGGATACAAGGGTACTGCCCTCAATACATTGCGCAAATTCAACGTAAGGGTGTGGGGACAGGCCAGTATTGAAACAACAAGGGGTTCGTTCAGGGGAACTGTCCTCCCACGCTCTGAAAATGACGACGATAAACATATAGTGCTTAAAATCGATACCGGCTACAATATCGGAATCAATGTAACAACCATCACCGGAATGAAGGAAACCGGATATCAGAAGGCCAACTATAAAATTCCGGAAAAGGAGTTTCCCTATTCATCCGATAAACCAAACATTAAACTGTTCGGTACCGGCGGAACCATTGCATCACGGCTCGATTACCGTACAGGAGCGGTAATACCGGCATTCTCGCCCGGTGAGCTCTACGGCGCGGTCCCCGAACTGGCCGATGTATGCAATATAAACACCGAGAAACTGTTTGCCGTCTTCAGTGAAAACATGGGGCCCGAACAGTATAAAACCCTCGCCAGGGCTATAGGAAAGGAGATTGAGAACGGTGTCGATGGTATTGTAATTGGCCATGGCACCGACACCCTGCATCATACCGCGGCGGCCCTCTCATTTATGGTACAGAACTCACCCGTACCTGTTATCCTTGTCGGCTCCCAGCGATCGTCCGACAGACCCTCGTCTGACGCCGCCCTGAACCTTATACACGCAAGCACCGCAGCCGGTCATGGCGATATAGCCGAGGTGCTGGTTTGCATGTTCGGACCGACATCCGATGAGTACGGGTTCCTCCACAGGGGTACCAGGGTAAGAAAAATGCACAGTTCGTACCGTTCAACATTCCGTACAATAGGCGATACCCCTGTGGCCACAGTAACCCGCAACGGACTCACCCCGCTTAAGAAGGAGTACAACCACCGCCGGAAGGACCGCAACGTAAAAATCCTGCCATATTTCAGTGAAAAGGTTACCATGATGTACTACTATCCGCATATGGATGTGAACATGATGCACTCTCTTATAGATATGGGGTACAAGGGAATAGTAATTGTCGGAACCGGGCTCGGGCATGTAAACCGCGAACTCTATCCGGCGCTGGAAAGAGCCAGGGAAGAGGGCGTTGGCGTGTATATGACCCTCCAGACAATCTGGGGCTATGTCCATATGTTCGTGTATGAAACCGGCCGCGACATGATGGCAAAAGGTGTTATTCCGCTGGGAAACATGCTGCCCGAAGTGGCCTGGGTGAAACTTGGATGGGCAATGGGACAGACTGACGACCCCGAAGAGATTAAAAAAATAATGCTCGCACCGGTTAACTGTGAAATAACCGAAAGGGAACCCTATAACGGATACCTTGTTTACCAGGGAGGCGTTCCCGAGGTTGAGGATTTCGTAAGAAAATTCAGGAAATAGCAATACCCTTCACCATGATCGAAAAGAAGGCTGCCCTGCTAAGGGAAGCAATCCTGAAGGGGCTTCCGGGAACAGATGTACAGTGGGAAATGGCATCGTCTGACAGAATGATAAAGGATTTTCCCCGTACCCGGAATAATTCATCGAGGCTTGCAGCAGTACTTTTCCTGCTCTATCCGCTTAACGGGAAACTCCATACATGCCTTATTCAGCGTCAGCAGTATAATGGTGTGCACGGAGGGCAGATCAGCTTCCCCGGCGGGAAAGCTGAACCGGCTGATACCAGCCTGATCGGTACCGCCTTACGGGAAGCATCTGAAGAGACGGGAATTATCATCCCTCCCGATAATGTAATCGGTGTTCTTACCCCGCTGTTTATACCCGTAAGCGATACCGAGGTCACACCCGTGGTGGCATGGTGCAGCCCAAACCCCTCATTCCGTATTGACAAAGGCGAGGTGGCCCACATAATAGAAGCCGATATGGAGAAACTGGCCGATGCGGCAATTGTCAGTGAAAAACCTTTCGTGATAAGAGGTGAGATGATGAACGTAAAATACTACGACCTGAACGGATATGTCATCTGGGGAGCCACAGCCATGATAATACACGAAATGATAACGATATTCCGCAGGGAAAAAATCCCTTTTACTTTATGATATTGCGGTAATGGTCGTACCTGTCCATTATCTGGGTCACAAAGGCAACCGTCTCACGTCCCCTGAAATATCCATGCTGAACCTCAGGGTGGTTATAGTAGTCGGGCTGCGACTTCTTGAGAATATAACTCTCAACAACGCCATGCCAGGTTGAAGAATCTGACCCCTCACTGTCGGCCAGCCTCATGGCATCAAGAACATGACCCGGACCGGCATTGTACGATGCCAGAATGAACCTGAGCCGCTCATCATCGTCCGGAATGCGGTTGCGGAACATCCTCTCAAGCCAGCTTATGTACATTACCCCGGCCCTGATATTATTCTCAGGTGATGTGGTAACGTCAATGCCAAAATGCTTGCCTGTTGAAGGCATTACCTGCATCAGGCCATAGGCTCCGGCTCTTGATGTTACATCCGGTTTGAAGCGCGACTCCTGGTATATCAGGGCCGCCAGAAGCCTCCAGTCCCACGAAATGGAATCGCTGTATTGCTGAATAAGCTCATCCCATGGAGATATTCGGCCTGTACTGTTGCTGTAATAAAGACTCGTATATATCCTCTCCGACCTCGGGTTCCTGAAATAATTGGAGTATAAAACTGCATATTCGGCAGTTTTGCGGTAACCGGTAAACCAGTTGTCGAACTCCGCTGCCAGCACTTCAGACCCCTCTCTGCGAATGGCCCATGAACGCTTCTGTGTGAAACTTACCGGCATACTTATATCAATGTCGGCATAAAAGGTGCGGGCCACAATGGCAAAATTCTCATCGCAAATAGTGTAGTCAATCTCACCCTTTGCCACCAGTGATACCAGCTCCTCGGAATCATATGGAAGTTCTACACTGTAAATGGTATCGGCAATCTCGCGCTGAAGCATGCTGATTCTCTCAACGTAATGCGACCCCCTGGGTACATAAATCACCTTCCCTGCAAGGTCGAGATGGCTGGAAAGCACCAGTGAGTTAACCCTGTCGGCAGTCATCGTCCTCCATTTGGCCGGCTTGCGCTGTACCAGTACCTCCCTGGTCTCATGTATATTCTCAGTAAGCCGCAGTCTGCTCATGTAACCGGCAGTAACCGGAAACCCAATAGCTACAATGTCGGCATCACCGCTGTTCAGCATCCTGATTGCTTTCTCACGGTCATTCTCCGAAATAATCTCAAGATCCACTCCGAGGTGCCGGGCAAATTTGCCAAGCAATTCATAGTTGAACCCCATGGGAGTGCCCCGGTAAAGAAAATAACTTGTCGAGTTTAAGTCAGTGACTGCTGTCAGCCTGCCCCGTTCAATTATGCCGTCGAGGTCACGGAACGATGTCTGCACTTCCCCGGCGGGTGAACTATTATTGTTACTGCATGAAAAAAAGAGAACGGGAAATATTATGTAAATTATTAATCGTCTTACCAAAACAAAACTATTCGTTAAACATCTGCAAATCGGGTGCAAAGATAGTAAAAATTTCTAATCATAGAACGTCCATGCAATTCCATACCTGAAAACTCTTATATTCAGAGGGTTATGCGGAATAAGATAATAATCGTACCCACTAAGACCTGAATTGACATGGTCGAATGAAAGCAGAATCCGGGTTCTTTTTATCTTGGCATTAAGGAAAACATTTACGAACGGATAGCCTCCGGTCAGGGTCGTATTCTGATTATAATAGCGACCTGTTGAGGGCATATAGGCCATAGAGTTGTACCTGGTATGCATGAACAGTTCGGCTCCGGTTTCTATGTGCATGCTGCCTCCGGTAAGCTTGAAATATATGTTCTTGTCGTACCACAATGCAGTTCGGAAGGTAACGAGTGGAACATCGAGTATACCGGGGTTACTGCTCTGCTGCAGCAAAACTGTAGTGCCCGATCTGAAACCGCCCATTCTGAAGGTTTTATCGGCAGTTATGGCAGCCACCGATAATGCTCCCGGTTTCACGGCCGGAAGGGCATCGGTACCGAAGTAGCTGTAATTTTCTATCACAGCATACCTGAAAGATGCTTTGAATAACCTGGCAGGATAGCTGAATGATGTTCCGGCTGAAATGGTGAATTCCCTTTCGTAGGGCCCCGTGCTCCAGTAGAAATTGTTGCTGCCCCATTGCCTGAACCAGAAAGAGGGTGTTTCGAGCGATACCTTTCCGTCGATCAGAAGCTCCGAATCGCCCTTTCGCATTCCGAAATCCTTCCTGATCCTGCCCGACAGGTCAAAGTCACCCGCCCTGTCGCCGGCGAAGTAGAGCATACCCGAGGCGCTCCATCCGAATTTCTCGCCCACCCTGTTCTCAAGGTTCCCTGTCAGGGCAATATTCTGATGTCTTGCTGAAGAAGTGTCGGCAATAACGGTATCGGCCAGGAAGAGTGGAATTATCTGACCAT
>VGGM01000107.1 GCA_016868515.1 Bacteroidota bacterium
ACATCCATACCCCGGAGTGTGGCAGACTCTGTAATCTCTTCCCGTCCCTTTGCAATAATCACCCTCGAACTGGCTGATGGTAAATCAAAGACTCTCAGACTATGGAATAAAACAATAATCAGCGATAGTGTGACAGTTCAGGATACAGATCGTGCATGGGGAAATCTGAACGATGCAGGCAACCTGTTTGTGGTAAGATATTATGATATTGACCCCATACTGAGAAAGATGAGTTATTTTTTTCAGCAGGAATAAATAATTTGTCTGTAATAGTTTTTTTTGTAATATTGATATTTCCGGGGTTAATTTTTACTTGGTTGATATATAAGTGGTTAACCTTACAATGAGTTAGATAGACAGATAGTTTTAATGTTAAACCGCGAGACAAGATGAAATTTGTTGTATCGAGTACTGAACTTCTGGGTCACCTTCAGGCAATAAGCAGGGTGATCAGTTCGAAGAACACTTTGCCAATTCTCGACAATTTTTTATTTGACCTTAAAAGCAAGGAACTGGAGATTACTGCCTCCGACCTTGAAACGACACTGATAACGAGGTTGAAGCTTGAGAATACTGACGGGGAGGGATCGGTGGCAATTCCTGCGAGAATATTGCTGGATACGCTGAAGGAGTTTCCCGAGCAACCGCTCACCTTCGACATCAACACCGCGAACCTCGCTGTTGTTATAAACAGTGAGAACGGGCGTTTCAATGTCGTTGGCCAGCATGGTGTTGATTTCCCGGTTCTTCCGGTAATCAGGAAAGACAAGATCAATAGTTTCTCTCTCGGCGCCGATTTACTCCTTTCGGGTATCAACCGTACGCTCTTTGCCACTGCCGATGATGAACTCAGGCCGGTAATGGGAGGCATATTCATTGAGGCCTCTACTGACAGTCTGACTTTTGTTGCATCCGATGCCCATAAACTTGTCAGGTACAGGCGTACTGACGCAAAGGCCGACAGTGCCTCATCATTTATACTTCCCAAGAAGCCGGCTTCGCTGCTCAAGAATATCCTGGGCCGTGAGGAGGGTGTGGTAAAGGTTGAGTTTGACGAGAAGAATGCATTCTTCACACTTGCCGATTACAGGGTGGTATGCAGGCTTGTTGAAGGCAACTACCCTAACTACAACTCGGTAATACCAAAGAATAATCCCCGTAAGGTGAGTATCGACAGGGTTGAGTTCTATAACTCCCTTAAGAGGGTATCGGTTTTCTCAAATCAGGCAAGCAACCTGGTTAAGATGCAGTTTGCCGGAAACCAGGCAATGATATCGGCACAGGATATTGACTTCTCGATATCGGCTTATGAAAGGGTTAAATGCCGTTATGAGGGTGAAGAGATGGAGATCGGTTTCAAATCGGTCTTCCTCCTTGAGATTCTTGGCAACCTCTCTTCACAGGAGGTGCATATTGAACTTGCCGATCCAACACGTGCCGGTCTGTTCCTTCCGGGCGAAACCGGCAATGATTCAGAGGATCTTCTGATGCTGCTCATGCCGATGATGATTAACGCGTAGGGGAGGTATACGGAGACAGGTATCGGGTATCGGGTATCGGGTATCAGGTATCAGGTATCCGCATACCTTACACCTAACACCGCTTACCGCAATGAAGATCATTTGTATCGGGCTTAATTACCGGAAGCATGCTGAGGAGATGGGCAAGCCTTTCCCTGACGAACCGATGTTTTTCCTGAAGGCCGACTCTTCCATAATTAAAAACAACAAGCCCTTCTTCCTGCCCGATTTCTCTGACGAGATCCATTATGAGGCGGAGATAGTGTTGCGTATCTGCAAGCTGGGCAAGTCGGTTTCCGCGAAATTTGCGCACAGGTATTACGATGCCGTAACCCTTGGCATTGACATTACTGCCCGCGATCTGCAGCGGCGGCAGTCGGAGAGGGGACACCCATGGGAAATATGCAAGTCATTTGACGGATCGGCACCTCTGGGCAGGTTTCTTCCGGTGTCAGAACTGGGCAACATACATGATCTCCCTTTCAGGCTCGAGAAGAACGGTGAGGTAGTACAGCAGAGCACCACCGCCGATCTTATCTTTGGTATTGATGCGATAATCGCCTGGGTCTCACGATTCTTCACCCTTAAAACCGGCGATCTTATATTCACCGGCACCCCATCGGGCGTAGGACCCCTCCGGAAGGACGATCACCTGAAGGGTTTTATCGGCGATCAGCCGGTAATCGATTTTTATATCAGGTAATTGCGCTTCGCTCTGTTATCGAATCTCTCTTTCATTACCTATAGCTGATTCTGACAATTAATAGAAACAATTGCAGGTCAGGGATTGGTAAGCAGCCACTTACTAACCGTTACGACATTGATTATCAAGTCCTTTGAGGTTTTCTTCTTGCTGTTCATTCACAATGAACATAATCCTATAATAATGTTCATTTGAAATGAATGAAAATCATAACACAAAGGTGCGATCTGCCACTTGAACACTATTGGAATTTGGAAGAAACGTCCTCAACGGTGTCAAGAAGCAGTTGCATATCCTCCTCAGTGGTGAGGGGATTGATGATTGTTACCCTGAGCCACAGTTTGCCATCAAGTTCGGTCTGGACAATATAGAATGAACCATCCTTCATTATCCTGTCGCGGATTGATGCATTAAGCCGGTTCAGTACTTCATTGTCGATTTCGCCGGGATTATACCTGAAGCATACTATGTTTGCACCCGGTTCAGTGGCGGCTTCGAAGCCGGGTCGGCCGGTTATCATTCTGTAAAAACTCCGCGTAAGGTCATACCGGCTGTCAATGTAATTGGCGAAGAATGCCCTGTCATAATATTTGAAAGCGGTATAGGCAACGAAACCGAGTGAGCTTTTGGTACATTCGAGAGTTCTGAGTGCGCTGTTGTACCACTCCTTCTCAGCCTGACCCTTAAACAGATATGAGGCCTTCTGGGCAAAAGTCTCGTATGATCTGGAACCATCCCTGAACATTACCAGTGTGTTCAGTCCGGGTACCAGCATCATCTTGTGGAAATCGATCACAACCGAGTCGGCCAGCTCAATCCCCTTCAGCAAATGCCGGTACTTTTCTGAAAACAGGGCACCGGCACCATGGGCGGCATCGACATGCAGCCAGAGGTTGTGACTGCTGCAGAAGCCTGCAATCTCCTCAAGGTTATCGTATGAACCTGTAGCTGTTGAGCATGCATTGGCAACTACAGCCGCAGGGAGAATTCCCCGTTTAAGGGCTTTTTCATAATACTTTTCCAGCAGGTCGGAACGCATACTGAAGTGGTCATCGAACGGCATTCTTATGAGTGCATCATTGCCCAACCCCATAATTTTCACGTTTCTGGCAATACTGTAGTGCGACTGGTCGGTAACCATGAAGCCTGTGCGTAATCCTTTTACAACACCCTCTTCCCAAACGTTATGGGTTGATTTTACCTGTCGTACTGCCAGCATGGCTGTAAGATTTCCTGCACTGCCCCCATGGGTGAATATGCCGTCGGCATTGTCGTCATAGCCTATCAGACCCGAGAAGTAACGTATAATATTCTTTTCCATGGCCATGGCCACCGGGCCCATCTCGTATACTGCAGCTCCGTTATTCATCAATGTGGTTACCAGTTGGGCCAGTGCCACCAGTGGAAGGGGAGAGGTAACCTGATGGCCGATATACCGGGGGTGGTGAAGATGGTTGAATCGTTCGATGGCTTTGGATATGAACATTGAAAATGGCTCTTCCGATCCGTCATCAAAGCACTTCGAGTATATCTCCGTAAGTTCTTCGGGAGCGGACCATGGAAGTACAGGCATTTCATGTCTGTTAATAGCCTTTTCAAGGTAATCGGCAAGCATGTCAATGAGTTTATGCCCCTCAAGTCTGAAAGTCCCGGGGCTGAACGGTGCCAGGTTTTGTGTTGCGTTGTTCATAGGAGTTTTTAATAACGAATCGGGGAGACAATATGCTAAAACGAAAAATGGAGCAGGCGCGACTCAGTACTTTGGCTGATCAGCCGCCTGCTCCGGTTTTCATAGCAGGTTAGGTTTGCTTTGGTTCCGCCAATTTACATAAATTTTGGTATCAAAGTGAGTCTTCTTGCCGAAGATGCATCTAAAACATATTCCGGTGACTGAGTTCATTCAATAATGCATGGAAAAAAGGCGTTGTAGCGGTTTTACCATCCCTGATCCCACTGCCAGCTATGCCCGCGATTGTAGTTCCAGGTTTGCAGGTGTTCTTCCGGATGATTAACGAAATCTCCTCAAGGCTGTTGCCGTGACAAACCCCTCCGGGCTGCAGTGCTTCGGTAAGAATACTGAATCTCTCGCTGGTAAGTGTTATAAACCCGTGAAGGAACCCGAACATCTTCACCATGTGACTGTACCTGCCTTTTGCATTTGAAATAATTGCCCTTCCCATTTCAGGGAACGGAACACCACGTGCTGAGTATATTTCGATATACCTGTACAGTCCTGTATAACCAAATGCATCGGTGTCGTCAGCCACCGACAGTATTGTGAAGAGAGAATTCACAGGGTATTCCTGGGAATACTCCTTTCTGTCGTGGTTTTCAACAGCAAAGAGTATGTCTTCCTGCAGGTGCAGGGGCACTTCAGCCAGGGTCATGAATTGCTTGCACAGTTTGCTGCTCTCTCTGCCGTGGTTCTCGCCAATATTGACAGACATTCCTATGTCGTGTGTCATGCAGGCTACATGCAGTTGGAGCATGAATTCCGCAGTAAAGGAGTACCCCGTTTTTGTCAGTTCGCCGGCTATTGATTTTGCGTTATGCCATACCCTTTGATGGTGTTCAAAATCGTGTGATGGCAGACAGGCATGCCGAAACTGCCGGATAAAGAATTCTTCCAGCTGTTTGCCATAAATGGGTTCGGTAAATCCTGATGAATGATTGGTCAAGGCTATTCGATCATGCTCTCGGCAAGATCCAGAATTGTTGTATCGTCCAATGTAACGAAGCCCCCTCCGGGGCCTTTTTCGATGTGTATTCCGACAGCCTGACCCCTGTCGAAATTCCATCCTCCAAAATAATTTCTTACAGTCTCTTCGTTTATGTTCAGCCGGTCAGCGATTTTCCTAACGCTGCCGGCCGGCAAGCTGTCTTTGATCTTGCGCAACTCGCTGAAGGTCATTGTTCTGGCCATATGATTGTGTGTTTCGTTCATAGAATAGTGGTGTATACTTCAAAGGTAACGATAAATAATGTCAAAAACAAAACATGGGGTTCAGGGTTACCTTCGGCTGCGCCTCCGGTGAGCTCGCCCGGTAAACCGGGCTCGGTTCAGGGTTTAACTATTGATCAATCCTGTATCCCTGATAATATAGACATCGTAGTCTCCCAGGTATCTGAATCCGGCATTTTTGTAGAGGTTTATCGCTTTTTGATTTGTCTGGTGTACCTCCAGCTTAACCTGGTAACCCTTCTCCTTAACGAATGCCAGAGATGCCTTCAGAAGTGGTTTCGACAGTCCCGTTCCCTGGTGCGAAGGGTGGATGGCGAAGTGGTGCAGATGCATCCTTCGTCCATCGAAAGTTATCCATGATGAACCTATAATATGCTGGTTATCAGCGGTCATGACCAGCAACATTCCCCCCATCGAAACCGATCTCAGAATAGTATTGTTATCATCGCCCCTGTCGGGTCTTCCCATATCGGTAATCACCCACAGGTTCATCAGTTCAGGGTAGTCAGTTTCAAGGTAATCCCTGATGGTAAGACCTGTCTCACTCATAACGTTCCACGTAGAGTTGGCCGGTTTCTTGCCTGGTAACCCTTACATTTTCACCTTTCGAAATAAATCCTATCTCCGATATTGCATCATAGATATGGGACTCAATCTCGATTTTCCCTGAGGGTCTGAGGTATGTATGAGCGGTGCCGGTTTTCCCTACCATCGAACTCTGCATTGTTGTATCAAAGC
>VGGM01000108.1 GCA_016868515.1 Bacteroidota bacterium
AGCGCTACGTCAAAGAAGAGGAATATAACCGCATTGCTTCAGCAGTGTCCTCGCTAATGGGTGAGGCCGATACTTTCGAAGAGTCTTTCGATCAGTTACTGCATGGCCCGGGTGAGCCTGCCGCCGGCTCTGTATCGGAATACCTTGCCGACATGTATCAGGAAATACGGGACTGCCTCCTGCAGTACCAAACCGGCACCGAAGAGGTAATGAACGATGCAATATGGGAGTGCTCAATGACCTTCGAGACTCTCTGGGGAAGAAAACTCCTTAGTGTCCTCAGGGCAATACACCCTATTCTTTATTCGGGAACCGGGGCCGCCTCCCTCGATGAAAACAGCGGAACAGCAAGACAGAAGGGGCATGGAGATGAGTAGAAAGAAATACCCCGAAGAGATTACCGATGAGGAACTAGGCAGTTACAGCTACGCTAACTTCGAGGGTGAAATAGTACTGGTTGAGGACGATGATCATCTCATGAAGGTCCTGCCTGAAATCCGCAAAACCAAAGTATTCGGATTTGATACCGAAACCAGACCGGTTTTCCGGAAAGGAAGAAAGAATGGCGTGGCTCTTTTGCAGCTGGCAACCGACAGAAAGGCTTACCTGCTCAGACTGAACAAAACCGGCCTGCCTCAGGCCCTCTCTGAAATACTCTCAAGTAATCATATCATTAAGGCAGGGATAGCCATACATGACGATATCAAAATGCTTCAGTCAAGGAACAATTTCACCCCCGGGGGGTTCGTTGATCTTCAGACAGTTGCTCAGCGCATCGGCGTGAAGAATATCGGCCTGAAAAAAATGGCCGCAATATTCCTGGGGTTCAAAATATCGAAAAAACAACAGGTAACCGACTGGGAAGCCGGTAAGCTGACGCCTGCCCAATTGATATACGCAGCTACCGATGCCTGGATCTGTCACCAGATTTACAGGGAACTGGAAGCCAACGGTTCCCTCAATGTTCAAAACACATAACCGAAATTATGAAAAAGGTACCGGCCAGAAGGGAAGGATTAGTGAAGGTTGTTCTGAAATCAGGGAAGGATCAGTCAGTGATGAGATATCATCCCTGGCTCTTCTCGGGCGCTATAAAAAAGGTATATGGCGACCCCGCAGAGGGCGACCTTGTGGAAATCTTTGACAACAAGGAGACTCTTCTTGGTACCGGCCATTACTCGCCTGGCTCAATAGCCATAAGAATTCTCAGTTTTGGCAAGAACCCTGTTGATGATGGCTTTTTCGCCGGCATGGTCCGTAAAGCTGTTGAATATCGCCGAAACCTAGGGTTTAACCCTTCCTCCGGAACCAGCATGTTCAGACTCATACATGGCGAGGGCGACGGACTGCCCGGTTTGATTGCCGATTACTACAACGGCACCGTGGTAACACAGTTCCACTCGGCAGGAATGTACCGTTCCCGCAATACCATTGCCGACGCCATCGTGGAAAATGGTCTCTTCCCGGTTCACTCAGTTTATGATAAAAGCATGGCAACCCTTCCTGGTGCTGCATCTCCTGTTAATGAAAACGCTTTCCTTAGGGGCATATCTGATAACCCGGTTGAAATTGAGGAGAATAACCTCAGGTTCAGGATTGACATCATCGGCGGCCAGAAAACAGGTTTTTTTATCGATCAGCGCGATAACCGAAAACTGGCATCAAACTTCTCGGCCGGTAAAACCCTGCTTAATCTCTTCAGCTATACCGGGGGATTCTCTGTCTATGCTATGAAAAATGCCGCCCTCGTCCATAGCGTCGACAGCTCAGCCCCGGCTTCCGCCCTTGCAAGGGAAAACATCATCCTTAATTACGGGAATACCCCTAATCATGAAGCAATCGAAGCCGATGCATTTGAATATCTAGGGGGAACACAGGGCAGGTATGATATGATGATCCTCGACCCGCCTGCATTCGCAAAACATAATAGTGTACTAGGCAATGCACTTCAGGGGTACAAACGACTGAATATGAAAGCTATTGAGGCAATAAGGCCCGGAGGAATAATTTTTACCTTTTCATGCTCCCAGGTGGTAAGCAGGGAAAATTTCCGGAAATCGGTATTCGCCGCAGCTGCAAACACCGGACGCAGGGTAAGGATTCTTCACCAGATGGGGCAGCCTGCCGACCATCCTGTAAATATTTATCATCCTGAAAGCGAATATCTCAAAGGGCTCGTTTTGCATGTGGAATAATATGGTATAGCAGATCTCTATGGAAAAGAACATCACTATAATAGCCCGGAAACTCGGGCTGCAGGAATGGCAGGTTGAGAATACCGTCAGGCTTCTTGACGACGGGTCGACAGTGCCATTTATCAGCAGGTACCGTAAGGAGATGACAGGCAGCCTCGACGAGGTAATAATTCTTAACATAAAGGATCAGTACGAAAAACTCAGGGAACTCGACAAGCGCCGCGATGCCATCATCAAATCGGTTGAGGAACAGGAAAAGATGACGCCCGGGTTGTTGCAGCGGATAAATGAAGCCGCTACCATGGCCGAACTTGAGGATATTTATCTCCCGTACCGTCCAAAACGCAGAACACGTGCAACGATAGCCCGCGAAAATGGCCTCGAACCCCTTGCAATGCTGATTCTCGGACAGAGTGAACGCGATCCCGCCTCAAAAGCCGAAGCATATCTGAATGATAAGGTTACAGATATTGAAGCGGCAATTGCAGGTGCCTGCGACATAATTGCCGAGATTGTCAATGAAAGCGACAAGGCCAGAAATGCCCTCAGGAGGCTTATGGAGAGAGAAGCTGTGGTTTTCTCAAAGCTGGTGAAGGGAAAGGAAGAGGAAGGGATTAAGTACAGGGATTACTTCGAGTGGAGTGAACCACTCAAGCGCTGCCCTTCTCACCGTCTGCTTGCAATGAGGAGGGGTGAGGATGAAGGGTGCCTGAAGATTCAGATCGAGCCCCGAAGGGAATCAGATGCTTTGGAAATGCTGGAAAAAATATTTGTAAAGGGTGGTAACCGGTCATCAGAACTCGTAAGAAGGTCAGTGGCCGACAGTTACTCAAGACTGCTGCTCCCATCTCTTGAAACCGAGTTCCGCAACAGCTCCAAGGAGGCAGCCGATGCAGAGGCAATCTCCGTTTTTGCCATGAATCTCCGGCAACTGCTGCTCGCTTCCCCGCTGGGGCGCAGCAGGGTACTCGCCATTGACCCGGGGTACAGAACAGGCTGCAAAGTGGTCTGCATTGATGAACAGGGTAACTTGCTGCATAATGAGACCATCTTTCCGCACCCGCCTCAGAATCAAACTGCTCTGTCGGTAAAGAAAATTGTTAACCTTGTTGAATCATATAAAATCGATGCCATTGCTGTTGGTAACGGAACTGCCGGAAGGGAAACAGAAGAGCTGGTCAGATGGATTAAGTTCGGCAGGGAAGTCAGGGTATTCCTGGTCGATGAATCGGGCGCATCAGTATATTCCGCATCCGAAGTGGCAAGGGAGGAGTTTCCCGACTATGACGTAACCGTAAGAGGTTCGGTTTCCATTGGCAGAAGACTGATTGATCCGCTTGCCGAACTTGTCAAAATCGATCCGAAATCGATAGGAGTAGGACAGTACCAGCATGATGTTAATCAATCGAAACTGCAGCAGTCACTCGACGACGTGGTTATGAGCTGCGTGAATGCCGTGGGCGTTGAGGTCAATACGGCCAGCAAACATCTGCTTACTTATGTATCGGGACTGGGCCCGCAACTGGCGGCCAATATAGTTGAATACAGAAAGGAAAACGGACCTTTCAGAAACCGTATGGAGCTCAGGAAAGTGAAGAGAATGGGGGAGAAGGCCTTTGAACAGTCGGCAGGCTTTCTCAGAATCAGGGATGCTGAGAACCCCCTCGACACTAGCGCCGTGCATCCCGAAAGTTATGTGGTGGTCGAAAAAATGGCCTCCGACCTTAATTGCTCGGTTGACGGGCTGATGAAAGATGAAAATGCAAGAAAATCAATCAGGCCGGAAAGATATGTTACCGACACAATAGGGCTTCCCACCCTAAGGGATATTCTTGCCGAACTGGCCAAACCCGGCCTCGACCCAAGGAAAGCAATCGAGGAGTTCAGGTTCGCCGACATACATTCGGTTGATGACCTTAAGGAGGGGGAGGTCGTACCGGGAATTGTAACAAACATCACCAAATTCGGCGTTTTTGTTGATATCGGTGTTAAACAGGACGGACTGGTTCATATTTCAAATCTCAGCAACCGCTATGTGTCCGATCCTTCAGCCGTTGTTAAACTAAGGCAGCATGTAAAGGTAAAAATCCTTGCAGTTGACAGGGAACGTAAACGTATTCAGCTATCAATGAAAAATATTTAAAATGGCCTGTATTACGCACTTTTTACTACTTTTAATACTCTAAACCACCAGAAATATATACCATGAAAAAGAGTTTACTGTTTTTATCAATCACGTCAGCCCTGCTGATATCGGGTTGTGCCCGGGTATCAGTACAGCCTCCGGTAGCAGAAAGGATACCCCACAGTATCGAGGCTCATGGCGATGTAAGAGTTGACAATTATTACTGGATGCGCCTCACTGATGAACAGAAGAACGCACCGGAACCTGATGAACAGACCAGAAAGGTGCTTGATTACCTCAATTCTGAAAACGAATACAAGACTGCGGTATTGAAACATACTGAGGACCTGAGGGAGACCCTCTTCGGCGAACTTACCGGCCGTATCAAAAAGGATGATTCCACGGTTCCATACCTTGACAACGGATATTACTACTACACCAGGTTTACCGAGGGCAGGGAGTACCCTACCTATTTCAGGAAGAAGGCCGAGGAGGGTGCTGCCGAAGAACTACTGCTCGACGTTAATCAACTGGCTGAAGGTCAAACCTATTGCCAGGTTTCAGGAGTAAGTGTGAGCCCCGACAACAAAACACTTGCCTATGCTATCGACCTCGTGAGCCGCCGTCTCTACACAATTCACTTTAAGGATCTTGCAACCGGACAAACCCTTGATGAGAAGATTGTCAACACCGCAGGATATGGCGTCTGGGCCGCAGACAGCCGAACTCTTTTCTACGTGGTCCGCGACCCTCAGACACTAAGGTCTTTCAGGGTTATGAATTATGAACTGGGTGGCAACGGTCAGAGTAAAGTTGTGTATACCGAAGAGGATGAAACCTTCAGTGTATCGGTTTCAAGGACCCAGAGCAGGAAGTATATTCTTCTGAGCTCGAGTCAGACACTGAGTAATGAGGTAAGGATTATTGATGCAGCTAAACCCGAAGCAGGATTCAGGTTACTTGAACCAAGGTCGGAGAATCATGAATACAGGGCCGACCATTTAAACGGGTTCTTCTATATAAGAACCAACTCGGGTGGTGCCACGAACTTCAGACTGGTAAGGACGCCTGAAGAGAAGACAGCAATGAGCAACTGGCAGGATGTTATACCTCACCGTTCTGATGTGCTGTTGCAGGGTTGGGAACTATTCAATAATCACCTGGTTGTGAGCGAACGGATTAACGGACTTAACAATCTGAGAATAATTCAATTGGATAAAGATACTGACCATTATATCGATTTTGGCGAGCCTGCTTACACTGCAGGGATCAACATCAATCTTGATCCTTCTTCCAACCTTTTCCGTTACAGCTATTCTTCACTTACCACTCCCAATTCGGTGATTGAATATAACATGGAGACCAGGGAGAAGCGTGTTTTGAAGGAAGATGAAGTGCTTGGAGGTTTTGACAAGAATAATTACCAGTCTGAAAGATTCTGGGCTGGTGCTTCCGATGGGACTATGATTCCGGTGTCACTGGTTTACAGAAAGGGATTCGAGAAGAACGGCAGGGCACCGCTACTCCTTTATGCATATGGTTCATACGGAAG
>VGGM01000109.1 GCA_016868515.1 Bacteroidota bacterium
AAGAGGGCCTCAACCCGTCGCGGGCCGAGAGTCATACCGAACTTATTGCCAGGCTTCTCGCCCACGAACCTGCCTCTATTTCGTTTATTGCCCTCGGCAGCCTGAGCACTGCCCTTGCGGCGTGGAACACCGTTCCGGCATTCCGAAGCCAGGTAAAGCAGGTGGTGTGGAGCAGCAGGATACCTGATCCTTTGTCGGGGTTCAATTATGAGCTCGATACCCGGGCAGCCGGCAACCTGATGGCATCGGGGGTTCCGGTCAGGGTAATCGGCCCGGCCGCGGGTCAGTTCTACGATGATTCACTGCTTGGAAAGCTGCAGTCGTGCCCGACCCGCTATGGCAGAATGACCGCTTCAACCTTCGGGTCGGCCACCGGTTCCCACGAATTTACATTCCGCGCTACCGACGAGATGTTGGCTCTCTGGCTGCAGTTTCCGCAACTCTTTGTTACTGAAGGACCCGAAAACCGAACACTTCATGCCCCCGTTGCCGGGGCTCCGATGGCTGACCACTACATGAAAATGATACGTGGCGAGACCGTCGACCGCAACCAGGTAGTAAGGGTAATGCCCGCCGACCCGGCCTTCTACTTCGAAGATATTCAGCCCTTTGTAACTGAAATAATTGATCGCCACGGTATTGATGAATGGACGTCGGGTGTTCTTGGCAATGAGCTGCACCGCCACCTGGGTGTCTATGCTATTATCGGGGTAAAAATGGGAATCAGGGCCCGTGAATATTTCAATACCGGGGTTGACGAATTTTTCACCACAGCCTATGCCGGAACCCGCCAGCCACTAAGCTGCATGATCGACGGGCTGATGGTAAGCACCGGATCGACACCGGGGCATGCGCTGCTTGAAGTAATCGACAGTGATACTCCCTCGCCGTCGGCCACCTTCAGATATAAGGATGTTACCATTAAGCTGACCCTGAAGCCCGGGGTTGCCGCGAAAATAGCATCAGAACTAAAGGAGTATAATTTCGTGTACGGACTCGACAGCAACATCTACTGGGAGCTGGTACGCAAAAGCGCCATCAGGTACTGGCGCGACTTCAGCCGCCATGAGATTTTCATAATAGAGGAGTTGAGGTAAACACCAGATGGACAAGGTTGGCAAACACTGATGGCTGACTATAGCAATGCAGATACTGAAATGTCTTCATCAAGAGAATCCCAATGAGTTCCAACTCCGTTTCCTATAAGCCTCCAGTTATTAAGCTGTTCTTCAGTAGCTTGCCTAAGCCGTGGGAATTACATTTTTTCGATTAGTATACTGATCTCTCTCAACTCCTTACTTGTGAAGCCGTAGTTGACTGCAACAAAAAGAGGATTTGATATTTTGATTCTCTTTTGGGCACCAATTAAGTTTGCTTCTTTGTTCCCAAGGATGTCTGTCTCAACCTTCTGGCAGAGTGATGAACTGTCAGGATATGTACAATTTGAGGACTGGTGATTTTATAAATCACCCTATAGTTACCATAAATAATCTCTCTGATTCTATCATTTCCTCCGGCCTCCGGAACCATTCGTCCAATCCTTGGATTAGACTTCAGGTAGGTTGTAATACTCATTATACGTTGCAAAGTCAAAGAAGCATATTTCAATGAGTCAACAGAGATATAATCGGCAATGGATTTTAAATCAGTAAGAGATCGTTTTGTCCAGATTATCTTAACCATGCTTTAAGTTCCTGTTTAATCTGGTCTGTAGTATATACTCTGCCTTCTTCAATGTCCCTCAGACCCTCTTCAATCTTATTCAAGACCAAAAGTTCTTCGATTACCTGCTCAACAGTAAAAACCTCCGGCAACCTATCAATGGTTTGCTTTACTTTATCCCTATTTAACATCGCTATTATTTTTAAAACAAAGATAGACCTATTATCTGAGAATTGTATTATCCTCAGCCGCCGCCGGACACTGATTACCTATTTACCCACGCACAGTGCCCTGAGCTCAGAGCTCTCTGCCCTGCGCCCCCCGCCCTGAGCCTTTTGCGGCGTAGCCGCCCCGGACGCCGGGCACCGTCATTTCAGTGTCACCACCAACAGCACAGGATTGTCATTGTCGGAAAGACTGTTTGCAAGTTTCTCGAGAGATTTCTTTTTCTCAGGATTCTTTACAATAGACGAGAGAAAACTCTCCGAGACAATATGATTTTTTAACTCACTTGCCAGAACAGGCATTACAAGCTTTGTCTCGTCAACCATAAATGCAGGATAGAAATTGGGACCACCATCAATATCATTCACCAGCCCTCTGATAAAGACATCGTCTTCCAAACGGGAGATGTCCACTAACGTTGATTTCCCAGTTGATTTCTTATAAAGTAGCAGAAGGTTTGTATCATAATACCATCTATCACGATTGACCATCTGACCTGACATCGTAACAAAAGTCTCCTGAATAGGCGAAGGTCTCCTGAAAGAATTATTTAAGCCCATCATATCTGACCATCCAACTCAGAAGGTAATGCATTGATAAATAAACAAATACTAAATTGAATCGCTTTAAGATTATCAGCAACAGTCTTCCACCACTATAAGTATCTCAGTTTTTACTATATTGCCGTAAAATATGTTCAAACCTGACCAAAACCTGCCATTATGAACACAACCCGCACTTTCGACCTGCTGGAAAGATACAGATCGTTCCCGGCGAAAGATGACGCCCTCTGCCACAAGATTGACGGAGAGTGGAAAAAGTACAGCTCACGCGATTATTGCGAACTGGCTCAGAACCTGAGTTATGGCCTCTATGAGATGGGGTTCCGCAAGGGTGACATGATAGTGACCGTGTCAACAAACCGACCTGAGTGGAACTTCGTTGACCTTGGCATGGCATTGCTTGGTGCAATACACGTACCTGTCTTTACCTCGCTCACAACCCCTGAATATGAATTCATCATAAGAAACAGCAGGGCAAAGGCGGTCTTTGTCTCTGATGCCAGACTTCTCAAGACCGTCAAACCCGCTGCCACTGACGCCGGAAAAACAATAAAGATATTCACCTTCGATGTGCTGGAAGAGACCCCGCACTGGCTCAGCGTGGCCGAAGCCGGCAGCAAATGCACCGACGAAACACGCAAGGCTGTGCTGTCCATCAGCAACAGTATCACTCCCGACGACTGCGCGGTTCTTATCTATACTTCAGGAACCACGGGCAACCCGAAAGGGGTGATGCTTTCACACCGCAACCTGGTAAGCAACTTTCTGTCGGCAGCAGAAGTCTTTGAACTCAAACCAGAAAACAAATACCTGAGCATTTTACCGCTCTGCCATGTGGGCGGACGCCTGGGCAACTACCAGACCCAGTACAGCAACACCAGCATATATTACGCCGAGAATATGGGTACAATTGCCGCAAATATGCAGGAGATAAAACCAGACGGCTTCGATGCCGTACCCCGCATCCTCGAGAAGTTCTACGACGTAATCATTTCAAAAGGCAAGAAACTGACAGGTATAAAGAAGAGTCTTTTCTTCTGGGCTGTGAAGCTCGGCGACCGCTACAAGCCTTTCGGTGAGAACGGCTGGTTCTATGAAAGAAAGCTTGCCCTCGCAGATAAACTGATATTCAGTAAATGGAGAGCCGCCCTGGGCAATAACGTAAGCCTGGTAGGCTGCGGGGGCGCAAGCCTTTCGCCAAAGCTCGAAAGGGTGTTCTGGGCTGCAGGAATAAAAATTATAAACATGTATGGTCTCACCGAAACCTCACCCATAATAACAATCAACAGGCAGTATAAGGGAGGGGTAAAACTGGGTTCTGTCGGAACCACCATCGAAGGCGTCGAAGTGAAAATCGCTGACGACGGTGAAATCCTCTGCAAGGGTCCGAATGTGATGATTGGCTATTACAACGATGCTGAACTCACAAAAGCAGCCTTTGACGAGGAGGGTTGGTTCCTTACAGGAGACATCGGATACCTTACCGATGACGGGTTCCTGATGGTCACCGACCGCAAGAAGGAGATATTCAAGCTCTCGAGCGGGAAGTTCATCGCTCCCCAGCTGATCGAGAATATATTCAAGGAGTCGCCTCTGATTGACCAGATAATGGTAGTGGGCGAGCATGAAAAATTTGCCAGCGCCCTCATATCGCCGAATATGAAATACTTCGAAGAGATAGAGGCAGGTAAACCACAGGAGACACGGGTTAAGGGAAAGCTAATCGAATCAGAGGAAGTTCTTTCAGCAATATCTGCCGAGGTGGAAAAATACAATAAGCGTGTCAGTCCGCACGAAAGAATACTCCGCTTCAGGCTGGTACCCGATGAGTGGAGTCCCGCCACCGGAGAACTCTCTCCAACCCTCAAGCTGAAACGTCAGGTAATTAACGAGAAATACAGGGAACTGCTCGATGAGGTATACCGGAAATAAACCACATTAAAAAGAATGGAACTGGTGCCGGAGAATGCCACGGCAACAAATATTTAATGAAAAGTTCAAAAGACTATGATCATCACCAGGGTTACAGATCGCAGGAGCAGAAATAAATTTCACGACACTGCCAGAATTATTTACAAGAATGATCCGGTCTGGGTCTGTCCCCTCGACAAGGATATTGAATCAATATTCGATCCGGCTATAAACCCATATTTCAAACACGGTGAGGCTGACCGCTGGATACTCGAAGATGAAAATGGCAACCTTATCGGACGGGTGGCTGCCTTTATCGACCACAACCTGGCAAACAGCCACGACCAGCCCACTGGCGGAATGGGCTTCTTTGAATGCGTAAACGACATTACTGCTGCAACCGTCCTCTTCGATACCGCCCGTAACTGGCTGGCCGAAAGGGGCATGGAGGCAATGGACGGACCGATCAACTTCGGAGAAACCGACAAGTACTGGGGACTGCTTGTTAACGGATTCACACACCCCTCGTTTGATGTTCCCTACAACCATCCGTACTATCAGGAACTGTTTGAGACATACGGCTTCCAGACTTACTACAATATGGAAGGCTTCCACCTCGACATAACCAAACCCCTCTCCGACAGGTTCCTGAAGATAGCCGAGTGGGTGGCGGCAAAACCCGGCTACTCATTCTCCCATTTTACCTGGAAGGAGGAGGAGAAGTACACAAAAGACTTCGCCGAAGTGTTCAATGAAGCATGGGCATCATTCAAAACCCATTTCGAGCCACTCAAACCCGAGTACATAAGGGAGGTGCTGAAGAAAGCAAAGGCCATTGTCGAAGAGGAGTTCATATGGATAGCCTACTTCGAAGGAAAGCCGATAGCTATTTATCTTATGTTCCCCGATGTGAACCAGATATTCAGGCACCTCAACGGCAAAATGCATATTTTCAATATGATAAAATTCCTGTGGCTGAAGAGACGGAAAACAATGACCCGCGCAAAAGGGCTCCTGATGGGTGTCATACCGAAATATCAGAATCATGGCATTGAGTCGGCATTCATACTTCACGTTTACGATGTTCTGAAAAGGAACCCCCACTACACCGAGGTCGAGTTCTCGTGGGTGGCCGACTACAATCCCCGCATGAGAAAGATATTCCTCTCGGTGGGTAGCGTGCCGGTAAAGAATTATATCCACTACCGTTACCTGTTCGACCGGAATAAAGAGTTTAAAAGATATCCTGCACCTGAAATAAAATAGGTTCAATATGGATTATGACATAATTGTTGCAGGAGGCGGTCTGGGCGGCCTGACCGCAGGAGCCAAGCTTGCCCGTGAGGGGAAAAAAGTGCTGCTGATTGAACAGCATTCACAACCCGGAGGATGCGCCACCACCTTCAAAAGAGGCGACTACACCCTTGAGGTGGGGCTGCACGAGATGGACGGT
>VGGM01000110.1 GCA_016868515.1 Bacteroidota bacterium
GATTCCATCATTTCGAATATTCCAAGTTCGGAAGTGGAGCCGAACCTGTTTTTTGATGGTCTCAGCAGCCGGTATATATAGTTACTGTCGCCCTCGAAAATAAGGACCACGTCGACAATGTGCTCAAGTACCTTTGGTCCGGCCAGGGTACCGTCTTTTGTTATATGGCCAATGAGTATTACGGGTATGCCGGTGGTTTTTGCGTAGCGCAGTAGCATTGCCGAACACTCCCTTACCTGTGAAACCGATCCGGCTGGTGATTCAAGCTGCCCCGTGGTGAGAGTCTGAACCGAGTCGACAACCATTATTGCCGGTTTTACCCGGGCTGCATGCGTCAGAATGTTGCCCAGGTCGGTTTCGCTGAGAATGTAACATTCGGTGTTGTTTCCCGGAAGTCTTTCTGCCCTCATTTTTATCTGCTGCTCGCTCTCTTCGCCGGAGATGTATAATACACGCCTGCCCTCCATTTTCATGGCTAGTTGCAGCGCCAGCGTTGATTTCCCAATACCTGGTTCACCGCCAAGTAGCACCACCGAACCCTTCACAATACCACCGCCCAGAAGCCGGTCGAGTTCGCCGATACCGGTAACCATTCTCTCTTCGGGGCCTGCTTCCACATCGCCGATAAGAACCGGAGAGGAACCCTTTTTCCCGGCCACGAGAGCATCAGCAGGTTTTGCCCTTGTTACCACCTCTTCGATATAGGTGTTCCACTCCTGGCATGAGGGGCAGCGGCCAATCCATTTTGCCGATTCGGCACCGCAGTTCCGGCATACATAAACCGATTTTGCCTTTGACATGGTGAGGGTCGTTTAAGGTTTCACGGAATTGTTGTTTCGGTGGCGCATGATCAGCAGCATTGATACCGATCCGAGCAATGCAATCAGTATCATTTGGGAAGTATGCGACACCAGGGCGTAGGCCAATCCGTCGGTACGCGATATTCCGTATACCAGGTTAAGTCCCATTGAAATAATAACATGAAACGCACCGAGTCCGCTCTGTACCGGAGCGGCCATTCCGAATCCGCCAATTACCAGCAGGAACAGGGCATCGCCAAAACCGAGGTGGCTTGTAGCGGGCAGCACGAATACAACAGCCCAGGTCATCACAGCATAGGCAAACCAGATAAAAACCGAATGGATGATGAATTCCCATTTGCGTTCCAGTGAGCGTATCGATCTGAAACCCTGGTACATACCTGAAATAAAACCACGTACCCTCGGGTAAAGTCTCTTCCCGAATATTCTTTTGCGGAAGATAAAGGTCATCAGCAGCAAGGTGAAAGCAAGAGTTACGGTTACGATTCTTGCGGTAAGAGTTGACCCGAGAACCGATGCTGTTTTTTCGCTCAGGGCCAGTATTATATTGTCTCTGAGGAAACTGCCAAGTGTGTCGAAACTGGTAACAAGCATTATTCCCATAATGATCAGCAGCGAAGCAACATCGACAACACGTTCAAGAATTACTGTACCCACAAGCCTGTCGAACGGTATCTTCTCTTTTCTGCCAAGCAGTGCGCACCGTGTAACCTCACCCATCCGGGGGAGTGCCATATTTGCGAGGTAACCCGACATAAGGGCGTGGTATACATTTTTAAGCGGGGGTGTGAAGCCAAGGGTTCCTATTATAATCTGCCACCTTCTGGCCCTGCTGGCGAATGCCGCCACCGATGCTGCCACCGACAATGCAAGCCACCTGTAGTTTGCGTTGCCGAGATGGCTTCGCAGCTCAACTATACTGACATTGCGGAATGCAAGGTAGAGCAGCACCAGGCCAAGTATCAGGAAAGCAGCAAACTTCAGTGAATTCAGTAGTGCCTTTTTCAAGCTCAGAGAAGTTTATTGGTTGAGGTGTCGGGGAAAATAATGGATGGCACAAAGCTTTTGGCCTCCTCAAAATCGATGGAAGCATAGGAGATTATTATAATCACGTCGCCTACAACAACCTTTCTTGCTGCCGGGCCGTTCAGACAAATCTCCCCCGATCCTCTCCTTCCCTTAATGACATATGTCTCAAGCCTCTCTCCGTTGTTGACGTTCAGAACCTGCACCTTCTCGTTCGGGATAAGGTTGGCAGCCTCTATCAGGTCTTCGTCAATGGCAATGCTGCCGACGTAGTGAAGGTTGGCCTCGGTAACCGTGACCATATGAATCTTTGACTTTATGACTTCAATAAGCATGCTGAGTCTCTGTTGTCATTTACAGCGGCAAAGTTAAGCATCCTTTTCGATCACTCCAACGAAATCCTTACATTATCAATCAGTCTTACCCCTCCGGCATATACGGCAACGCAGATGTGGTAGTTTCTTCCCTTTATCATATCTGAGGCATAATCTGCAGGAACCAGGTCGGTATCGTCGGTAATCTCGTAGTACTGCACCCTGAACCCATCCACCTCGCCGATCTTCCCTGTAAAGAACTCTCTTGCCGCTTCCTTTCCCTTCTCGAGGAACAAATTCTGTGAACCGAGCATTGCATGGTATATAACCGGTGCTGCGGCCCTGTGTTCAGGGGTAAGCAATGCATTCCGGCTGCTCATTGCGAGACCGTCGGATTCTCTTACTGTGGGGCATCCGACTATTTCAACCCTCTGCCCGGTTTTTTCTGCAAGGGCCTTTATAACGGCAAGCTGCTGGAAATCCTTTTCCCCGAAGTATGCCACATCGGGTTTAACGATGTCGAAGAGCCTCGACACCACCTGTGCCACGCCGTTGAAATGCCCGGGACGGTATTCTCCCTCCATTACCCGGCCCAGGTTCCCGAAATCAAAAACCCTTTTATCCTCCCCGGGGTAAATCTCCATTACGGATGGCAGAAAGACAACATCGTTTTCCCTGAGCACCCGCGACAGCATCTCCTTGTCGCGATCAACTGTACGGGGGTAGCGGTCGAGGTCCCTTTTATCGTTGAACTGGGTAGGGTTCACAAAGATGCTTACGGTAACCCGGCCGCATTCATTCACGGCCCTTTCAACAAGGGCAATATGACCATGATGCAGGGCTCCCATTGTGGGTACAAACCCCTGCCTGACCTTTCCGGCTGTGCTGAGGCAGAACCTGAGCCCGGCAATTGTTTCGGTTGTGTTCATTGCATATACTATATCAGACTGCAAACCTATACCTTTTAATTTCAACGGGCAAGATGGCCGGTAACCGGCGGCGCAAAAACTTCAAGATTACCTGTCTGGCCTATTGCATATATTAAATATGTGATTATTATTTACTATCTTTGCCTGCTGTAACGGGAATTGAAACATCGGGGCAGATAAATGGAAAGCAAAAAGGTATTGTTCGTTTCACAGGAGATAACCCCATATCTTACCGAGACAAAGTTATCGAAGATTGCGAGGTATCTGCCGCAGGGTATTCAGGAGAGGGGCAAGGAGATAAGAACCTTCATGCCACGTTACGGTTCAATCAATGAGAGGAGAAACCAGCTGCACGAGGTTATCAGGCTTTCGGGAATGAACCTCATAATTGACGACACCGATCATCCTCTTATCATAAAGGTTGCATCGATTCAGTCGGCCCGCATGCAGGTGTATTTTATTGACAATGACGATTACTTTCACCGCAGGAACATCACTGCCGATTCGTCGGGGAAGGAGTTTGAGGATAATGATGAAAGGGCTATCTTCTTTGCCCGCGGGGTAATTGAAACGGTCAAGAAGCTTCGCTGGGCACCCGATCTGGTTCATTGTCACGGCTGGATCACATCACTGGTTCCGGCCTACCTGAAACAGGTTTACAGCGACGACCCCATATTCCATCATTTCAAGGTAGTGCTGTCGCTGTACAATAACGAGTTTAAAACTCCGTTCAGATCAACGTTCGCCGATAAACTGAAAAACGATGGCATAAACGGAATGGACACCGATTTTATCAGGAACCCCGATTATATTAACCTGACAAAGATGGCCATCAGCAACAGTGATGCAATAATTTTCGGCAGTGAAAAGATTAACGATGAGATTGCTGAATATGTTAAAAATACCGGGAAACCGATTCTCGCCTACCAGGACGAGAATAACTATATTGATGCCTATAATGAATTTTATGATAGTCTTCTGCAATAAGATCAAAGGAAAAACGAACCTCAATTCAATTCTGACTAAATATTACCGGGCTTTTCTGACGCTTACAGCTGTCTCGCTCATGCTGCCGGCCTGTGAGGAAGATCCGACTCCGATAGGAACATCGCTGTTGCCGGCCGATGACTTTGCCACACTGTTCTCGACCGATACCATTTCTATAAAGGCATATACGATGTATTCCGATTCTGTGCGAACCACCGATTCTCTCTATGTTTTCGGCAGGAGATATAACCCCTACTTCGGAACCACAACAGCTGAAATAATAACCCAGCTGAATCTTCTTGGTTCCTGGCCGGGGCATGGATTTACGATCGATTCGGTATCGCTGGTGCTGGCTGTCGACAGGTATGAGGGTGATACAGTGCTTTACGACAAGCAGATCGAGTTATTCGAGATTTCCGAGTATTTGTACAGGGACACTGCCTATTACTCTAACAAGCCGGTTATGATTGAGCGCCTGATAGGCACCTACCTTCTCGACACAATAAAGGCAGGCAGGGTAATTGAGATCGACCTCCCGGTTTCATTCGGTGAATACCTAATGCGCGACACATCGAAACTCTTTATCAGCTCAACAGTGCCCGATTTCCGTGATTTCTTCAAGGGCCTCTACATGCGTCTTGCCGACAGTCCCACCGAAGCATTCATGCGCCTCAGTCCGAGCTCGTCAACAAGCGGTATTCAGCTATACTACCGTACCAAGGCAGGCACCGCCACCAACTACAGCTTTGTGTTCAGCGACAAGAGTGCGAAATACAGGCGTATAGTTCACGATTTCTCAACTGCCGATCCGGCCAGAAAAATCAACCACATCAACGATTTTGTGCTTGACACGGTGGTATATCAGCAGAAGGTTGACGGTGTTTATACCAGGATTGAGTTGCCGGGGCTGGCCGGATTAAAGGGGATGTTACCCATTTCGGTGAATAAGGCCAAACTGATAATGCCTGTTTACCTCGACAATGATATTTTTACCGATGGCACGGTGCCAAGTACTCTTTTTCTTCGCTATACCGATGCCGACGGAAAAAAGATATTCATACCCGATGCCATGCTTGGACAGCCCTATTTCGGCGGTATATACAAGTCTGATACAGACAGCTACAGCTTCAATCTGGCAGCATTCGTTCAGGAGTACCTCGAGGGCCGAATACCCGAGCCGGTTGTTGAGATATATGTTCCCAGGTCAGTTGATGCCGACCTTATTCTCAAGGCCAACAGTGCATCGGTCAGGCCAAGGTTTGAACTTGCAATGACGAAGTACTAGCAGCTATGTGCGGCATTGTAGGTTATATCGGAACCCGGGCTGCAAGGGATGTTATCATAAGCGGACTCAGGCGGTTGGAATACAGGGGTTATGACTCAGCCGGGATGGCGGTTGTAAACGGCGAACCCGGAATATTCCGTTGCAAGGGGAGGGTTAAGGACCTGGAAGAGATGGTTGCTGCCGGGTCGGCTGAAGGAACCACGGGTATTGGTCATACCAGGTGGGCCACCCACGGCGAACCCAATGAAACCAATGCCCATCCGCAGTCGTCAATGCACGGTATCTTTATCCTTGTACACAATGGAATAATTGAGAATTATGCCAGGCTTAAGAGGCACCTTGAAGGGAGGGGAATAGAATTCAGCAGTCAGACCGATACAGAGGTACTGGCCAACCTGATTGAACACCTTTACCTTGAGGGAGATCTCACTGCCGAGCAGGCGATA
>VGGM01000111.1 GCA_016868515.1 Bacteroidota bacterium
GAGAATCTCGGACCCGATGCCAGAGAAGAGTATATAGACCATATCAACTATAACAGTGAAAAACTGCTCCAGATAATCGGCGATATTATCGATCTTTCAAGACTTGAAAGTTCACAGATTGAAATATCATATGAAGAGGCGTCGCTGGCTGAGATAGTAAGGGAGGTAACAGACGAGACCAACAGAACCATAAAACGACAGGAGAAGCCGGTAATACTTAATGTAAGAAACGAATTCGATGAGTTAAACGACGTCGTCTTTACCGACAGGATGTGGCTTAAAAGGGTTCTGAACCACCTTATGGACAATGCCGTTAAGTTCACCCTCGAGGGGTCGGTCGATCTCTCATACCGCCTGGAGGGATCAATGATCGCTTTCCGGGTGAAGGATACAGGAATTGGCATTAACAAGGAAAACCTTTCAACAATTTTCGAAGAGTTCAGGCAGGAGATTAGCGGCCATCACCGGCCTTTTGAAGGACTGGGCGTGGGCCTGACCCTGGTTCGCGAGGTTGTTGAACGCATGGGTGGCCAGGTTACCGTGGTATCGGAAAAGGGGTTCGGGTCGGAGTTTGGAATACTGATTCCTTTCAGGCCGGCCGGCACAATAAAAACAAAGCAGAAACCCGATTCCGGGAATTCGGTTATAAGGGACTGGTCAAATAAGAGGTGTCTGATTGTTGACGATAACAGGGATGTGCTTACCTACCTTAAAAGAATACTTCTTGATACAGGAATTGAGGTTGTTACAGCAAGGTCGGGACCTGAGGCGCTCAGCATAATCTCCACCGATGGCCGGGTTGACATTGTGCTGCTCGATATGCAGATGCCCGAGATGAACGGAATAGAGGTAGCCAGAGAGCTTAAGAAACGCAAACCTGCACTTCCGGTTGTGGCCCAGACTGCCTTTGTCTTTGAGGACGATATGGACATAGTTCTGCAGGCCGGGTGCGATGCCTGCCTTATCAAACCAATCCGCAAGGAGCAATTGCTTGCCGTAATTGCCGGGTTCATTTAGCAAACTATACCGGAGAATCATTATATTTATTCTCAGGGAATCCTATGGAACCGAATGAGCAAAATGAGTATGCCGATGTGGTTTTGCCACTGGCAATGAAGGAGTTACTTACCTATGAGGTTCCTCCTGCACTGAACGGATTATTATCTCAGGGCTGCCGCGTACTGGTTCCCCTTGGCAAGCAGGGAAAACCTTATACGGGCATTGTCGTGCGACTCTCCGGACAAAGGCCATCATATGAAAATATTAAGCAGATTATTGACGGTGAATCCGTTCCCATGTTTAGCGGCGGAAACCTTTCGTTCTGGGAATGGCTGGCTGATTATTATATGTGTACGCCGGGCGAGGTCATGAAGGCTGCCATTCCGGCTGCAATGCTGAAGTTTCAGGCACGACGCAAGAATGCAAACAGGAAGATTGGTATCGCCGAAACCTCTGAAAATAAAACAGCATCCGACCCCGGGGAACAGCCAGGCATAAAACTAAATCTGTTATCAGGCCGGCAGCAGTCCGTACTTGAAAGTATGAAAGAGGCTTTTTCCGAGAAGGATGTTTCGTTGCTGCATGGAGTAACATCAAGCGGTAAAACTGAGGTCTACCTTCATCTGATTGATGACTGCCTGAGGGCTGGGAAACAGGTGCTGTATCTTGTCCCTGAGATTGCACTTACCACGCACCTCACTGACCGAATAGGCAGGCATTTTGGTAATAAACTTCTGGTTTACCACTCAAAGCTTACAGGCAGTCAGCGCAGGAAGGTGTGGGAAAGTGTCAGTTCTTCGGGAAGAACCGGGGCCTGTCTCGTACTGGGCGTCAGGTCGTCGCTTTTCCTGCCATTTTTTAACCTTGGCCTGGTGATTGTCGATGAAGAGCATGATACCTCCTACAAACAGCAGGATCCAGCCCCGCGTTATCATGCCCGTGATGCCTCAATAGTGCTGGCCGGAATGCACGGTGCCCGGGTCGTCCTCGGTTCCGCCACACCATCAATTGAGTCGTACCAGAATGCGGTTACCGGCAAGTACTCATTGCACGAACTCACCGTGCGGCACGGCGGGGCAGTGCAGCCTTCAATAATACTTGCCGATACCTCAAGGGCCTTGAAAAGGAAGGAGATGATATCGCATTTTACACCCCAGCTTATCAAAGCTGTCGACGAAGCCCTGGCTGCCGGCGAACAGGTGATACTGTTCAGGAACCGCAGGGGATTCTCACCCTATGTGAGATGCAATGACTGCGGGTGGATACCGGTTTGCCGGAGCTGCGCGGTGAGTCTTACCTATCACAGGGCGGAGGCAAGGCTGAAATGCCATTACTGCGGATATTCAGTTAAGATGCCAGCATCGTGTACAAACTGCTCGCCGGGCAATTTGGCCACCATAGGGTTCGGAACCGAAAAAATTGAGGAGGAACTGAAGATAATCTTTCCAGATGCAAAGGTGGCCAGGATGGACCAGGATACCACACGGGCAAGAAACGGAACCAGTCTGATACTAAGTGATTTAGAGAAGGGCAATACCGATATACTCATAGGTACCCAGATGATATCAAAGGGCCTCGATTTTGAAAACCTTACAGTGGTAGGGGTACTGCAGGCCGACAGCATGCTGAACTATCCCGATTTCAGGTCGTACGAGCGGGCCTTCCAGATGATGGAACAGGTGAGCGGGAGATCGGGCCGCCGCAGCAAACCGGGAAAGGTAATCATTCAGACAAGCGACCCGTCACATCCGGTAATCCGAATGGTGCTTGAGCACGACTACCTTGCCATGTTCAATTCACAGCTTGAGGAGCGCAGACTCTTCAGATATCCGCCATTTTCCAGGCTGGTGCTTATTACCCTGAAGCACAAGGACATTAAGCAACTTGACCATTTTGCCGGCTTGCTTGCAGCCGACCTGAGAAGCTTCTTCCGGCAACAGCTTATCGGCCCCGAATACCCGCCTGTTGGAAGGTTACAGTCATTCTATGTTAAAATGATGCTCGTAAAGATGGTAAAGGATAAAACCCGGCAGGCGGCCAGGCAGAAAATCTTCCATGCAGTTGAGAACCTTCTGGCGGAACCGGGGGCAGGAACCCTCAGGGTAAACATTGATGTTGATCCGGTTTAGAAACGAATAATTGATGCTACAACATGAAAGTAACGATTCTGGTTAGATTTACTGTTATTCTTTTAACAGTTATAATTGCGTGTTCGTGCAGCGGTGGCAGCAAAGACTCAGGCAGTCTGCAGCCTGCCGACATTGTTAATCCGCTTATGGGAACCGATTCGGAGTTCAGATACTCGAACGGAAACACCTATCCGGCCATTGCCCTCCCGTGGGGAATGAACTTCTGGACACCCCAGACCGGCAAGATGGGCGACGGCTGGGGCTATACCTACGACAGCTACCGGATCAGGGGTATAAAACAGACTCACCAGCCCAGCCCGTGGATAAACGACTATGCAGCCTTCTCTCTGATGGCTGCAACCGGCCGCCTGGTATTCGACGAGGATGCAAGGGCATCGTGGTTCTCGCACAAGGCTGAGGTGGCAAAACCATACTATTACAGCGTATATCTGGCCGACCATGATGTTGTAGCCGAGGTCACACCAACCGAGAGGGCGGCCCTCTTCAGGTTTACATTCCCCGAAAATGATACCTCGCTTGTGATAATTGACGGTTTCAGTGGAGGTTCGATGGTAAGAATCATTCCTTCCGAACGCAAGGTGATTGGTTATTGCCGGAACAACCACGGGGGAGTCCCCGCAAATTTCCACAACTACTTTGTACTTATTTTTAACCGCGATTTTGATTTTACGGGAACCTGGGCCGATGGAACATATACCGCGGGGAGCAATGACGCCGAAGCTGATCATTGTGGTGCGGTGATTGGATTCAGGACGGAGCGGGGCGAAAAGGTTGAGGTGAAGGTCGCCTCCTCATTCATCAGCCCTGAGCAGGCGCTTGTAAACCTGAACCGGGAGGTGGGTCTGAAAGATTTTGAGCAGCTTAAGCACGAGGCAGCCGAGGTATGGAACAGCGAGCTGGGTCGTATTAAGGTTGAGGGTGGAACCGATGACCAGATCAGAACCTTCTATTCATGCCTCTATCGTACGCTGCTGTTCCCAAGGCAGTTTCATGAGATAACAGCCGACGGGCGCACGGTACACTACAGCCCCTACAACGGTCAGGTACATGATGGCTACATGTACACCGACAACGGTTTCTGGGACACCTTCCGGGCTGTGTTCCCCTTTTTCACCCTTATGTACCCCGAGCTGAACAGCAAGATCATGCAGGGTCTGGTGAACACATATCTTCAAAGCGGATGGCTGCCGGAATGGGCAAGCCCTGGTCACCGCAACTGCATGATAGGGTCGAACTCAGCATCGATAATTGCCGACTCGTGGCTGAAGGGCATTGGCGGATATGATATTGAGACACTGTTTGAGGCTCTGGAGAAGAACACACACGGGCACGGGCCGGTTCATTCTGTTGGCCGGCTGGGAGCTCCATACTATAACGAACTTGGCTATGTGCCATACGATGTGAATATCGCCGAAAATGCTGCCCGCACGCTGGAGTATGCCTATGCCGATTTCTGTTTGTGGAAGCTGGGCAAATCGCTGGGGATAAATGATCAGGACCAGGATCTGTACCGGCGGCGTGCCGGTAACTACAAAAACCTTTTTGACCCTGAAACGAAGCTGATGAGGGGCAAGAACACTGATGGAACGTTTCAGTCGCCCTTCAGCCCCTACAAGTGGGGTGATGCCTTTACGGAAGGGAACAGCTGGCATTATACATGGAGTGTATTTCATGACATACAGGGACTGATTGACCTGACGGGGGGGCGTGAGCAGTTTGTGAAGATGCTCGACTCCGTTTTCGTGGTTCCACCCATATTCGATTACTCTTATTACGGATATATTATTCACGAGATCAGGGAGATGCAGGTAATGAACATGGGTAACTATGCCCATGGCAATCAGCCAATTCAGCATATGCTGTACCTCTACAATTATGCCGGAGAGCCGTGGAAGACACAGATGAGGGTAAGGGAGGTGCTTGACAAGCTCTACAACTATACCCCTGATGGTTATTGTGGCGATGAGGACAATGGTCAGACCTCGGCCTGGTATGTATTCAGTGCCATGGGATTTTACCCGGTGGCTCCGGGAACCGGGGAATATGTTATCGGTTCTCCGCTTTTCAGAAGAATTGAGTTTACACCTCAGGGGGGAAAAAAGTTTGTAATTGAGGCTGAGGGTAATGGCCCGGGGATTCCTTACATATCGGAGGCTAAACTGAATGGCAGAACCATTACCAGGAATTATATTACCCACGATGAGTTGAAGGCAGGTGGCAGTCTCCGGTTTATTATGAGCGGCGAACCTGTCACTGGCAGGGGCGTTAGTACGAAAGATGCACCCTACTCGATGAGCCGTGAGGAAAAGCGATAAAAGTTTTCTATTTGAAAGAGATTGATTACTTTTGTGCACTTTTTGGAAACAGAAAGGAACAAGGCGGGGTGTAGCACAGTTGGCTAGCGCGCTACGTTCGGGACGTAGAGGTCGGAAGTTCGAGTCTTCTCACCCCGACAAAGGGTAACTGGAAATCAATCAGTTACCCTTTTTTTGTACCGTTTTTGTACCGAAAATGGTATAAAGAATAAAGTTTTATATTTCTGTATTTCTACCATCCGTACCCGTTCAAAAAAATATTTATCAAAACCTAAACTTTTTTCTACCCCATTTCTTATTCCGTCAAGTAACATATATTCAATAA
>VGGM01000112.1 GCA_016868515.1 Bacteroidota bacterium
TCTCCAGGCGGTTACTGCCCGGAATTTGTGTGGCAACCTTGTTCCTCTTCTCGTGGTACCGGTACACAAACCAGATCATAATAACGGTTAGGGCGACCAGGAAAACAAGACTGATGCCCATTATTATGATGTAAGCCTTGTCGACCCCGGCGACAAAATTGGATGCTTCAAGACCTGCTGATCTGTACATGACTCTACCGGAATAAATAATCCAAAAAAGTAACAAATATTACAACCCCTATCATCAGAAAAACCCCCACTGCCATAATTGAGAACATTCTGTTATCGAACTTAAGGTGCATGAAATAGATAAGCACAAAAGCCGACTTAACCGTGGCCAGTAGCAGTGCAACGGCAATGGTTATAACCCCCAGATCGATTTGTGTTACCGCCACCGAGATACCTGTCATCAATATGAGAATGGCAAGTATTATCAGGTAGACTCTGTATGGCACAATATGATGGCTGCTGTTTTCCATACTTTCTGACATTTAGGTGATAAGATAAAACAGAGGGAAAAGGAAAATCCAGATCAGGTCGACAAGGTGCCAGTAGAGGCCGCTGTTCTCGTGCACGGAAAAATTGTCGTGTGTAATCCTGTCCTTTGCAATATACCATATCACAAAACCGATAAAAACAAGTCCTATGACAATGTGCAGCGCGTGCAGTCCCGTCATAAAATAGTACAAACCGAAAAACAGCACATCGCCATGGCCATACGACGCAAGGGTCTCCGAGCCTGGGTATATGCCATGTCCGATCTTCTCACCCCATTCAAAGTATTTATTTACCAGGAACACAAGGCCAAGCACAACGGTTGCGGTGAGTAGCGCCAGAGCCTGTTTTTTCTTTTGGTATTGAATGGCCGATATCGACATTGCTATGGTTGCACTGCTAGCCAGCAGGATAATTGTGTTTATGGTTCCCAGGGCAACGTCGAGATGGGCGGCGGCCTGGTGGAACGCCTCGCGGTTCAGATACCGGTAAACCGAATAGACTATAAAGAGCCCTGAGAAGAGCACCATCTCGGTAAACAGGAATAACCACATCCCTATTTTCGATCCCTCATCGTCTCTGTGAACTTCCATGGTTTTATCTACTTAATTACCGGTATTTCATCAAAATTCTCGAGCGGCGGAGGCGATGGTATCTTCCACTCCAGTCCCCTTCCACCCCATGGATCCGCCACAGCCGGAGCACCTTTTCTGGCCGACCTGATGAGGTTGACAATTATCACCATGGCACCTGCAATCATAATAATTGCACCCAGGCTGGACAGGATATTCCCTCCGTGGAATGACTCATCGTAATCGTAGTACCTGCGGGGCATCCCCTGCAGGCCCAGGTAGAACATCGGACCGTAAAGGCTCAGGAATCCTATGAAGAATATAATCCATCCGGTGTTTGCCCAGGCGGCATCATACATTCTGCCCCATATTTTTGGGAACCAATAGTGCATGGCTCCAAAAAACGCGAAGCCGGTTCCCCCGAAAACAATAAAATGGAAATGAGCCACAATGAAATGTGTATCGTGAACATGGACGTTTATTGCGACGGCGCCCTGCATAAGGCCCGATAAACCGCCGATCATAAATACAAATATAAAGGAGAGGGCCCAGTAAAGAGGGGTTTCCATTCTTATTGAACCTTTGTAGAGCGTTGATATCCAGTTGAAAACCTTTATGGCGCTTGGTATGGCGACCAGGAAGGTAAGTATTGAAAAGGCGAACAGGGCGGTGCCGCTCATGCCTGAGGTGAACATATGATGGCCCCAGACGAAGTAGCCGACGAACGCTATGGCCAGGGTAGAGCCGACAACGAATTTGTATCCGAAGATCTCCTTGCGTGCGAAAGTCGGTATGATCTCCGAAATGGCACCCATGGCAGGGAGTATCATGATATAAACCGCAGGATGGCTGTATATCCAGAAGAGATGCTGATAGAGTATCGGGTCGCCACCCAGGGCAGGATCGAAGAAGCCGATGTTGAAGAGGCGTTCTCCGGCAACCATGAGGAGGGTTATTCCGATAATGGGGGTGGCAAGGAGTTGTATCCAGGCCGTGCCGTAAAGGGTCCAGGGAAATATGGGCATTTTCAGCCATCTCATTCCCGGGGCACGCATGCGGTGGATGGTGACAATAAAATTCAGCCCGGTGAGGATGGATGAGAAGCCCAGCACGAAAGCCCCGAATACGGCCGGAAGCATGTTGCCCGCAGTCTTGAAGCTGTAGGGTGCGTAGAAGGTCCATCCTGTGTCGGGAGGCCCGTCGCCGGTGAAGAGGGCAATGAGAACAAGGATGATACCTGCGATATAGACCCACCACGACAGAAGGTTAAGTCGTGGAAATGCCACATCCTTTGCGCCGATCATGATGGGCAGAAAGAAGTTTCCGAAGACCGCCGGCAGCCCCGGTATCACAATCACAAAAATCATTATGATACCATGCAATGTAAAGGTGACATTGTACATCTGCGCCTCCATAATGGTCTTTCCTGGGGCGATAAGCTCAAGCTTCATAAGCAGGCCCAGGGTGGCACCAACCACAAAAAATGACATAATCGTATAGAGGTACAACAAGCCGATCCTCTTGTGATCGGTCGATAAAATCCATGCAAGAATACCTTTGTGCTTACCCTTGTACTCCAGGTAACTGGGTTCAGATGCATGCTTCGGTTCGCTTATCATTTAATTAGCTTTTTTAGTCCTCTTTCTTCCAAGAAAAAGAAATCCTAACAGAACAATGGAAAAGAACACAATAAGAATCCCTGCTACCTTTGTTACGTTGAAGACAAACTGGTTACCCTTTGAGTCGTACGAATAGCATATTGCAAGCAGCCTGTTTATGCTTGGACCGATTTTGCCGGAAGCAGCCTCTATAAGGGTAATTTTTATGTCAAAGGGAAGAAACTCTATACCCCTCAGATAGCGGGTAATCTTTCCATCCGCACCAAGGGCTATCAGTCCCGTCGGGTGTGAGTACTGGTTAACCACCCACTGGAAATTAAATCCGGCAGATTGTGTAAGTCTGGCAATATTGGCACTATCGGAAACAAAGAAGTGCCACCCTTCTGCCAGCTCCTTATTCTTCAGGCTCGACACATAGTTGGCCTTTTTCTGGATACCCATATTGATATTCTCGGTATGGTCGAAACTGATTGTGAGAATCTGGTAATCCTCACCAGGTTTCAGGTCGACCTGTTCGATGAATTTGGCGATGCCCCACATTAACGGACTGCAGGTGCCCGGGCATTGGAAATAAACCAGGTTCAGAATTGTAGGCTTCCCGAGAAGATCTTTCATCAGAACCCTCTCTCCCTGTTCATTGATCAGACTCACATCAAGATCAACATACTCTCCCTGCTTTTCGTCAAACCCGATCTGTATTGGTATATCAGCCTGTCCAAAAGCCAGAACATGTACCAGGCAAAGAAACAATGCTGGAAAAAGGTGATTTCTTTTCATGGTTTGCTGGTTGAATATTGAGTTATAAAAATAAGGAAAAAATGATATTCTGAATTCGTAAAAACTATGATGTTGAACAACCAGTGTCTTGTTTAGAATGTGTCTAAACAATAAGACCCGGAACAATATGTACCGGGTCTTTTTTATAAGCTGTTGCCTGAGCCCTGAGCTCTGCGTTACTTCTTCATTGCTGCCTCAAATCTTGCGTTGACATCACTCCAGTTAACCACGTTCCAGAATGCCTCAACATAGTCGGGGCGCTTGTTCTGGTATTTAAGATAGTATGCGTGTTCCCAAACGTCAAGCGACAGAATTGGAGTTCCCTTAACTGGTGAGATATCCATCAGCGGATTGTCCTGGTTCGGGGTACTGCCTATTGCCAGCTTCTTTTCGGGGGCAACCACCAGCCAGGCCCAGCCGCTGCCAAAGCGTGTCTTGCCGGCATTTCCGAAAAGTTCCTTAAACTTATCGAACGATCCAAAGGTTTCATTGATTGCCTTCTCCAGGGAAGCTGATGGCTTGCCGCCGTTTGGACTGAGGTTATTCCAGAAAAGAATATGGTTATAGTAACCTCCTCCGTTATTTCTCACTGCATCCCCAAAAGTCGACATCTTCGCAAAAATCTGCTCGAGTGTCATGTTTTCAGCCGCGGTTCCCTTTATGGCAGCCAGAAAGTTATTAAAGTAGGCAAGGTGATGCCTGTCATAATGAATCTCCATT
Source organism: Bacteroidota bacterium (assembly GCA_016868515.1). Taxonomy (GTDB): domain Bacteria; phylum Bacteroidota; class Bacteroidia; order Bacteroidales; family VadinHA17; genus SLNP01. The sequence goes on from VGGM01000112.1 coordinate 4,184, forward strand.
GTCTGAGCATCAATGTACGGTTCAAGTGCATTATATGCATACGGCAGGGCCGGAAACTCAAATTTTTCAGCATTGTTGTTCATAGCATTCTCCTCCATATTATTGAATGACAGTATGGCAAATACCAAAACGGCAGACGCCAGCCACATTCCGGTTTTTTTAATGATGTTACTTCGTTTCATGGTTTTACCTTTTCCATTAAACAAAATCAGGCCGAAAAGGTTCAAATCTGGTTGCCCTCATACAAAAAATATGATATTTGGTTAATTACTGAAATCCAAAAACTGAAATTTGCTATATTAGTGGGTTGAATTCCATATAACCCCACTAAAACCAAAGGAAAAATGAAACCCTTATTGCTCATTTCGTTGTTGATTATTGCCGCCCTGTCGATCACATCCTGCGGCACCAGGGGCCAGCAGGCCGAAGAGGCGACTGCTGCAGAAGCGGTAACCGAAGATGTTCACCTCCATTACGTGCAGATTGCTGTAACCGGCATGACCTGTGAGGGGTGTGAGAACACCGTGAAGGGTGCAATAGAAAAAGTTGCTGGTGTTCACAGTGCCAGTGCAACACATGCCGATGCCTATGCCCTTGCCGGGTATGCAGCCGGGGCGCCCGATACGGCGGCCCTCAGGCAGGCAATTGCCGGAGCCGGCTACACCGTCACCGGCATGAAATTCATTGGCCACGACCTTCCGAAGAAGGAGTAAAACTGAATACCTGAAACATAAGCCTGAAAAATGAAAAAACTGACCATGGCCGGACGGTTCCTTTTCGCAATTCCATTTGCGGTATTCGGAATCAATCATTTTCTGATGCTCGACTATTACATGGGCATGCTTACTTCGTTCATTATGCCGCTGGGTGTATATACGATATTTCTGACCGGACTGCTGATGATAGGTGTAAGCATCAGCATAATGACACGGTGGTATGTAAGACAGGCTGCATACGTTCTGGCAGGTCTGCTCTTCCTGTTTATCGTTACTATACACATCCCTCATCTGTTGATTGAGGAAGAAAAAACCATTTACCTGATAACTCTCCTCAAGGATATTTCCCTTATGGGGGGTTCACTTATGATAGCAGGGGTATGCGGCGAAAAGAGCTGACAATTTAAACTATCAGAGAGCAATCGCCGCCGGCTGACGGCCGGGGCGGCAATCCCGTTCCACAGGGCATGCTGTTCAGCTTTGTACTGTACCATTATTGCAACCTTTAAATGTTATTTAGCGTCTTATTATTTGCATCAGCAATTGAAATAGAATAATTTTGGAACATAATTGGCGTTTCTTTAACGTCTATAAACTGAACAGACTATGAAAAGTACAATTTCTTTACTGGTCGTAACACTGTGCTTGGCCGGCATGGTAACCGGCTGCAAAAAGGATAAGGGAAAACCGCCCGTGCTGCCTCCAATTGAGTCAATGGAAATGGATTTCAGCGACTTTTCTTCAGCAAGGAAATCACTCGGCATTACCCCCCAGGCCAAGGATATACCCGATCCCGATGAAAACTTCATGTTCTCTGCAACGGTCGCAGGAATCTGGAATACCATTCTGACAATCAACCTTGTTGTACCTGTTACGGCATTCC
>VGGM01000113.1 GCA_016868515.1 Bacteroidota bacterium
TTCCAGAAGCATGCCAAGCTGAACCTCACCAATGCCTCCCCTCATCTTCACATTACCCAGAACTTTCTTCAGTCCGCCCACATCCTGTGCCAGGTTCTGCATCTCACCCAGACCCTTCTGAACACTCTCGAGCTGTTTTCCCACTAGCTCGAACGACTGACCCAGCCGCTCGTTGAGTGTCTTCTGCAGCTTCTCATCGACGGTAACACGGATATTCTCAAGCTTCTCCTCAGTGGCTTTGACCAGGTTGTTCTGCTTATCCTCAAGCTGGCTGAACTTTTCGCGCTGCAGATCGTTAAAGGCCTTTACATTCTTGTCGAATGCCTCCTGGAAACCGCTGAAGGTGCGTGTCAGCGTCTCCATAAGCTCTCTGCGGTTATCGAGCGCTATCTTGTTGTTCTCCTCGCGGTTGAGCCTGAAATCCTCTTTCAGGGTTTTCTCAATGGAGTCAATACCTGCACTGATGGCAGCCATTTTATCTTCAATCGACTGCAACCCGGCATCTCTGCGCGGCCGGAAGGCGATAATAAGGATTATGGCTGCCGACAGCAGTACTATTATTATTATAAGCAGGGTGGTGGTCATGGTTGAAAGTTTGGGCTAAGATAGGGAAAAGGGCGTAAAAGGCATAAGGGGCGTAAAGGGCGTAAAAGGCGTAAAGGTCTTAGGGGACTTAGGAGACATAGGGGACATAGGGGTTGCTGGTTGCTGGTTGCTGGTTACTGGTTACTGGTTCCCGGCCGCCGGCCGCCAAAAAATATTTAACAAAAGTTGCATTAATAAATATTTATATTTTACCTTTGTAATATATAAGAAACCAATATATATGAAAAACATGATATCATCCGATCTGCTCAAGGGTTCCCTCAAAACCATTGTTCTGAAGCTTCTGCGCGATGAGGGTCCGATGCACGGCTACGCGATAACCCGCCGCGTGGAGGAACTTACCGAAGGAAAAATCAGGCTTTCATACGGCGCGCTCTACCCGGTTCTGCACAAGCTCGAAAGCGAGAATGTACTGGTAACCACCTCCGAAAACTTCAACAACCGCATCCGCATCTATTACTCTCTCACCCCCGAGGGGCATTCGCTCGTAGCCGAGAAGGTGCGTGAGCTGAAGGAGTTTATCGAATCGCTTCACTGGATTACCGACATTAAACCCGGACTGAGCCATGCCTGAGCTTTCCCTGCGCGAAATTGACATCATTTGCCGCGACGTGCAGGGGCAGGATATCACCTTCTCGCACCTGTGCGACGAACTTGCCGACCATATCTGCTGCGACGTCGAGCATGAGATGCAGAGGGGCGGCACAACCTTCGCCGAGGCATATGCTGCAGTGCGCCGCCGCATGGGCTCGCAACGCCGCCTCCGCGAAATACAGGAAGAGACACTTTATGCAGTCGACACAAAATACCGCAAAATGAAAACAACAATGAAAGTAGCGGGTATTGCCGGAACAATCCTCTTCGGCTTTGCCTCAATGTTCAAAATTATGCACTGGCCCATGGCCGGTGTGCTGATGACCCTCGGCGCCTTCACGCTGGCATTCGTCTTTCTGCCGGCGGCCCTCGCCGTCCTCTGGAAAGAGTCGCGCAGCAGGCGTCGCATTCTACTTCTTATCTCAGCTTTCTTCGCGGCGATGTTCTTCATCGTGGGCATACTCTTCAAGGTGCAGCACTGGCCGGGCTCCAGCGTGCTTATCACCCTGGGAGCCGTGGTGGCAATACTGCTTCTTATACCGTCACTGCTCCAAAATTCACTTGTCAGCGGGGAACGCAGGGCCGGCAAAATGGTTTACGTTGTCGGTGCATTAGCATTGGTGCTCTGCCTCGCCGGCTTTCTCTTTAAAATCATGCACTGGCCGCTTGCAGGCTTTTTTATCACCTTCGGACTGCTGGCCCTCTTCGGGGTGGCCTTCCCATGGTATATCATAGCCACAAGCCGCAACGACACCTTCGTCAGGGCCGAAAACATATTCCTGGTAATAGGCTCCCTGGCCATCCTCATTCCGGCCGCCCTCGTAACCGCAAATATCAGTCGCAGTTACGACGCGGCCTATTATCGCAACATAGCCAGCGAGATGGTTATAAATCAATATCTTGCGGGAACCAATGCCCGGCTCCTGGCCGCAGCCGGCGATTCCGCAACAGCAGACCGGCTTAACGAGATACACCGCATGGCACTGAAGGTGTATGAACAGGTTCCGGCTTCCCTTGCAAATCCGGGCGGTGAGTATCCGCCATCACAATGGCGCACCGGTCTTGGCAATGCCCTAAGTGCCTACCGCGATTTCCTGACCGTCAACTATCCCGATCTGATTGCCCGTGGATTTGGAGATATTCTCAATACAGACACATGGTTGCCGGCCGGGGGTGAATTCACGGAAGGTATGTCTCATGAAGCTGTTTCCCATGCGTTACTGGTGATGAAGAACGGCTTGCTTAGGACAGAGAATGAGATATTGAAAGTTGTTGCTGAAGCTAACTGACCATAAACTGAAATAAAATGAAAAACCGGATATATAATACAGGTATTGGAGCCACACTGCTGGTATTCCTTGGTGTTCTCTTCAAAATGCAGCACTGGCCCGGTGCCTCAATCCTCCTCTTATCAGGAATGGCGTTGCTGCTGTTCATTTTCCTCCCGCTCGCACTCCGAAGCAACTACAGGGCCGAAGGCGCAGGCACTCCGTTGCTTCATATTGTCACATGGATTACCTGCCTGGTGGTATTCAGCGCAATGATATTCAAGATATTTCACTGGTCCGGCGCCGGATGGATGCTGATGATTGCCATCCCTTTTCCCTACGTGGTATTCCTTCCTGTCTACCTGGCGGTAACCTCGAAAAAGCCTGATCATAACATCTACAACACAGTCGCAATACTATTCCTTCTGGCCATTATATCGGCGCAGTCGGCAATGCTCTCGCTATCGGTGTCGAAGGAGAAAATAGTCGACACCCTCAGGCTGTCAGAAACCACCGACAGGGCATCAGAGGCTTTGGTGAATATCACTCAACGCGGGACGAAGTCGGAATTAAATACCGCTATCGATGAGGCGATTAACCTTATCGGCCGCTTTGAATCAATGATGCTTAATCAGGAAGGGATTACCCCTGCACAGTGGTCGGCCGACAGGGGCATACTTACCGACCTGTCGCTCCGGCGGAAGGCTGCCGGCAAAATCACCGGCACCGAGGGTGAAACATATTATAGAGAACTTATGGAGAGTCTTGACGGAATTGGCACCCTTCTCAGGGCAGCTCCGGGAAACACCTTGTCGGATGATGATGTCCGCCTTCTGCTTACCCCTGACCATGGTCTGGGAGAGTCTTACGAATGGCGGAAGGGCAATTTCGGAGTCAATATACAGCCATGGGCGCATGTATGGCTCGATGGATTACAGAACCGGCTGATGATGATTATGGAGTAATGGCGTAGTGTCGTAATGGCGTAATGGCGTAATGGCGTACTGACATAGGGGCGTAGGGGACGTAAGGGACGTAAGGGACGTATAATGGCGTAGAAGGCGTAAAGGGGTTGCGGGTTAACGGGCTTCGCCCTCCGAAGCCTTGGCGAAGGAGGGTTACTGGTTCCCGGATGCCGGTCGCCAACTTCTTAAAATTATAACTGTATGAAACATTCAAAATTGTTCCTGTTTTATCTTCTGGTGATTACCGGACTCATCTCCTGCGGCAGGCGTGAGGATGTAAAACCTTTCGCTGCAACTGAGCAATTTTCTGATGATACTCTGTTGCTGAAAATTGAAAACAAACGTGCAATGATTGTTATTGCTCATGATGATGATATGTGCGCGATTGCCGGTACTGCATCACTTCTGAACAGAAACGGGTGGAAGATTGCAGTTGTGAGCATTGCCCGGAACCCGGAACGCGACGCGGCACAGGTAAAGGCATGCAGCAGGATACTGGATACCGTTATGTTTGCTCAGCTCACTGCTAAGCAGATCAGAAATGACAATGAAGCGGAGAGAGAAAGTTATTATGCCTTCCCCAGAGATAGTTTCGAAATTGTCTTCAATAAGGGTATAATAGAAGAGGAGTACCTGAAACATATTAACCATTTCAATCCTGAGGTGATTTTTACTCTCGACAATGAAATTGGCGGATATGGGCATCCGGAACATGTGCTTGTCAGCCAGATGGTTATTGATCTTGCCGCCGGGGGAAGAATCAGTCCTTCTTACATCTACCAGAGTGTTTATACCGACCATATGGAGAACAGTATAATGCAACGACATTCGGAAAGAATGAAAAGCTGGGGATTTCCGGGCGACGAGTGGGATAATGCAAAAAAAATCTATGGAGTCAATGGTATGCCTGAACCAACCGTTCAGATAAACATATCAGGCGAGGCGGTACCCAAAATGGACTACCTGCGGTCATACAACAAAAGGGAAAGAAAGACACTCGGATTTTTTGTCCCTGAATTTGAAAAGTACGATGCCGCAGAATACTTCTCCATATTCGACCGCGAATTCTTCAGGATTATCAAAGCAGGCACCTGAGCCACCTGTCACCTGACACCTGACACCTGTCACCTGACACCTGACACCTGACACCTGACACCTGACACCAGTTTTTTAAATCTTAAATCAGAAATCAGATATCGGCAATCAGAAATCAGATATCAGATATCATCTTCGCCGCTTCCCTCACCCACAGCAGATGTTTCCCGCTATAGCTGTACCATCTGTCGGACGATTCAATAATAACCGGGTAGACGCCAGGCTGCAACCGTCCCACATCGGGGGTAGCCTCCCAGAGGTGGGGTGTCAGCATGGGACGGGCAAGGCGGCGCCATGGCACCACTCCCAGTTCAGCCTCACGTTCAATTACCCGTGCCAGCACCGAATCGGTTTTAATAACATTGTTCATGGTAATCCATTCGCCGTTGTTGCCCACCTTCATTCTTACCACCGCATCGGGCAGTGCATTGAAGATGTTTGCTGTAATGGTATATTGAACCGTATCGCCAATCGTAAACACTGACGGGGCATCGATATGCATCTGAAAGCTTGCCGGCCTCCTGGCTGCCTGGAACTGAAGTTTCCATTCATTGCCGCTGATATGAAGCCAGCTGTATCCCGTTGGTGTTCCGTCGGCCTGCATGGAATGGGGAATGCCGTATTCGTCGGGTGCACCCGACCACCAGCTTCCGCAGGTGGTTCCCACGCTTACCATGTGGTGTGGAGTTACTCCGGGAAAACCATCAGCCTCGCCAATCATGTGATGGTAGTGGACATGCGTATGTGCTGCAAGTGTAACACTGTTCTTATGTTTTGCCAGCACCTCAAAGAAGGCTTTCTTCTCCTCTTCGTCGTACCAGCGGGTTGACTGAGTAAATGGTATATGTGTCAGTATAACAAGCAGTTGATCGCGATCAATCCTCTCCACCTCGTTCCTGAAAAACTCAAGCTGGTCGGAACCGAGGCCGGTGCGATACCGCCTGCCGGTTTCGTCGACAAGCCACCGAATGGTGTTGAGAACCACAAAGTGAGCCGGTCCCCATGTAAATGAGTAGTAGTCGGGACCGAAGGTGCGGTACCACGAACCAAGGGCATCGGTCTGGGTGTCGCCGGTATAGTCGAGGTCGTGGTTCCCCGGAAGATAGACCCATGGCAGGTTAAGCGATGAAATGGCTCCGGTAAGGTGGCTGTATATGTTGAGATTATCATATACGATATCGCCGAGGGTTACCCCGAATGAGGTACCGGCGGGGTCAATTTCGGCCAGGATATCCTTTTCA
>VGGM01000114.1 GCA_016868515.1 Bacteroidota bacterium
TGGAATCGGGACTGAAAGAGGTGGCAAATCCTTCCGAACTCTTCCTTAACAGACACGATGAAGCGCTCAGCGGTGTCGCAATTGCAGCAACAATTGATGGTGTCAGACCGTTCATGATTGAGACACAGGCACTTGTGAGTACGGCCGTTTACGGCACACCTCAGCGAAGTTCCACCGGATTCGATGTAAGGCGGCTTAATATGCTGCTCGCAGTACTTGAGAAGAGGGCAGGCTTCAGGCTCGGAACCAGGGACGTATTCATGAACATAGCTGGCGGCCTCAGGGTAACCGACCCTGCCATCGACCTTGCCGTTATAACCGCAGTTCTGTCGTCAAACCTCGATATAGCTGTGCCGGGCGAGGTCTGTTTTGCAGGAGAAATAGGCCTGTCAGGTGAAATCAGGCCTGTTCCGAGGGTTGAACAGAGAATAAGGGAAGCGGCCCGGCTGGGCTTCGAAAGAATCTTAATATCAAAATACCACAGGAAAACCGTACTGCCTAAAAATGGACCTGAAATTATTACTGCCGGGAAAATTGAGACCCTGGTGAAACACCTCTTCTCCTAGTAACGCTGCCTTGTTATTGTCGACCCTGGCTTTTGCGACTTAAGTTTATCACAATCAAGTTCGAGGGTGAACCCCGGTGGTGCCTCAAATGTATCCTCAACCATCATGGAGAATTCCGGATCGGCATATACACGCTTCAGGAACTCTGCAAAAACAGGAAGGGCCATGTTGGCTCCCTGTCCCGTACGCAGATCCTCAAAGTGAATGGCCTGGTCCTCCCAGCCCGTCCATACCCCGGCCACCAGGTTCGGGGTAATGCCCATGAACCATCCGTTTGCATGATTCTGGGTGGTTCCGGTTTTTCCTCCTATCTGGTTCATTAACTGATAAGTTGCCCTTAACCTTATACCCGAGCCAGTCTGTACCACACCCATTAGCAGATTGGCCATAAGGTAGGCCTGTTCCTCTGTGAGAACCTCTTCAATCCCTGGCGTGAACCTCGAAATGACATTACCATTCCTGTCCTCAATGCGTGTTACATATATGGGCTGTGTATAAACACCCTTGTTCGAATAGGTGCCGTAGGCTCCAACCATCTCTTCGAGCGAAAGGTCGGCTGTACCCAGAAAAATCGACGGAACTTCGGGAACATAGCTCCTGATACCCATCCTCTGCATAAGATCGGCCACCGCACCCGGTGAAAACTGCTTCATCAGCCATGCCGATATGTAGTTCTCCGACTGGGCAAGTCCCCACTTCAGAGTTACCATCTTGCCATGGTATTCGCCCGGGCCCGAACTCCTTGGCCTCCATATGCTGTCGGCAACCGTGAATTCATAAGGCACATTTGAAACCTCATGGCAGGGGGAAATGCCATTCTGCATCGCTATGGTATACAGAAAAGGCTTGATAGTACTCCCAACCTGCTTCTTCTGGGCGGTTACGGCATCGAATTTTATATAGTTGAAGTTGGGGCCTCCGATATACGCCTTAACACCCCCGGTATGCGGATCCATGGCCATGAACGACGACCGTACAAAGAACTTGTAGTACCGTATTGAATCCATCGGTGTCATTACCGTATCAATTATGCCCTCGTAACTGAACAGCCTCATGGGAACCGGTGTGTTGAACACCTTCATAATTGAGTCAGAACTTATCTTAAGCCTTTGCATCGACCGGTAACGATCAGTTCTTCTCATGCTGGTCTCCATAATACTCCTTATCTCCTCGGGGGTTATATCATCCGAGAAGGGAGGGTTACGGAACCTCCTGGCCGCTTTATAAAACGCAGGCTGAATCAGGCTGTCAAGATGATTTACCAGGGCCTCCTCGGCATATTGCTGCATCTTCGAATTGATAGTGGTATAAATCTTCAGCCCGTCATTGTAAAGGTTGTAATTGCTGCCGTCGGGTTTGTGATTCTTCCTGCACCACCCATAAAGCGGATTGTTATCCCACTGGTACTTTGCCTCATCGTAAGCCTCTTCCGTTGACCAGCCCGAAAGGCTGTCGGGGTTATAAGCAATCATGGTAGTGCGTATGTACTCCCTGAAATATGTGGCCAGTCCGGCAGTATGGCTGGCCTCCCTGAAATTGAGAACAATGTCAGCCTGTTTCAGTGAGTCGCCAGCCTCACGTCCAAGATATCCGTATTTGACCATCTGCGAGAGAACCACATTTCTCCTCTGCCTGGTTGCTTCGGGCCTTCTTACCGGATTGAAATATGAAGAGTTCTTGAGCATGCCCACAAGCATGGCCGACTGCTCTATCCCCAGCGAGTCGGGGGTGGTGTTGAAATAGACCTGGGCTGCCGAGCGTATCCCAACCGCATTGTTCACAAAGTCGAACTGATTCAGATACATTGTAATAATCTCTTCCTTGGTGTAGCTCTTTTCGAGCTTGACGGCAGTATACCACTCCTTGAACTTCGACATGCCAAGGTTGAAGCTCTTTCTCGCACCCTCCGAGTCAGCTATGGCACTCCTTGTCTGGTACAGGTTCTTTGCAAGCTGCTGTGTGATTGTACTGCCTCCGCCGGCCTGCTTCTGCCTTAGCAGGACACGCTTAACCGCCACCCTGACAAGCCCCCTTACATCAATTCCTGAATGCCTGTAAAACCTTATATCCTCTGTTGATATCAGGGCATCAATCATGTAGGGCGAAATCTCTTCGTATTCAGTCCAGGTGCGGTTCTGAATGAAATACTTGCCGAGAAGAACATTATCCTCGGAATACACCTCGGCGGCAAGTTTGTTGTCGGGGTTCTCAAGTTCCTCAAAGGAGGGGATCGGACCCATGACCCCTTCTGATATCAGAAAAAATATCAGAAACAATACCACGAAAGGTGAAGCAAAGAGCGCCCAGAACCAAATGATGTACTTCTTGTTATTCACTGTATTGTCATCCATCACAGGGAAATCGTTTGGCCAAAATTAGTAAATTATGAAGAATATTCTTTTTTTATTTTGAAGTTAGCAGCCATTATGTTTTACTTTGTCGTGTTTTTCTAAATGTGTCTGTCATCCATGAGTGAGAATCTTGTAATTGTTGAGTCGCCGGCCAAAGCAAAGACAATCGAGAAATTCCTTGGTAAGGATTTCAGGGTTGTTTCGAGTTTCGGCCATATTCGCGACCTGTCGAAGAAGAACCTTGGAATTGATATTGATAAATCATTTACCCCTGAGTATGAGGTTCCGGCCGAAAAGCAGAAGGTAGTGACCGCCCTCAGGAAAGCTGTATCTGAAACCCGTACCGTTTGGATTGCCTCCGATGAGGACAGGGAGGGAGAAGCCATTGCATGGCATCTTTCCATGGTACTCGGGCTTGACCCGGCTGCCACGAAACGCATTGTTTTCCATGAGATTACCAAAGACGCCATCACTTCGGCCATAGAAAACCCCCGCAGTGTTGACATGAACCTTGTATATTCACAGCAGGCAAGAAGAATACTTGACAGGCTGGTTGGCTTTGAGATATCACCAGTTCTCTGGAAAAAGGTACAGCCTTCCCTCTCGGCCGGCCGGGTTCAGTCGGTGGCGGTAAGGCTGCTGGTTGAAAGAGAACGCGAAATAATAGGGTTCCGTACCGAGTCATCATTCAGGGTTACCGCTCTTTTCCTGATTGATGAAGACAATCCTGCCGCAGGCGTCATAAAGGCTGAAGCTTCAAAAAGGTTCCGGAGTGAGAAAGAGGCAATTGAGTTCCTTGAATCATGCCGCAGTGCCGGTTTCAGTGTCGCCGGTATAACAGTTAAACCCGGAACACGCTCACCTGCACCGCCATTCACCACATCGACCCTTCAGCAGGAAGCGTACAGGAAACTGGGCTTCTCGGTGGCACAAACAATGTCAGTGGCACAGAAGCTTTACGAATCGGGCAGGATAACATACATGAGGACCGATTCAACCAGCCTGTCAAAGCTTGCCCTCGGAATGGCACAAAAGATGATTGCCTCGGAATTTGGTGAAAACTATTCAAAGACACGGCAATACAAGACCCGCTCAAAGGGTGCACAGGAGGCTCACGAGGCTATCAGGCCAACCTACCTTGACAAGCCGCAGGTAGCCGGCTCCCAGCAGGAAAAGAGACTTTACGAGCTCATATGGAAAAGAACCATAGCCAGCCAGATGGCCGACGCTGTTGTTGAGCGGACAACACTGACCATAAATGCCGGTGGAACCGGGGTCAGCTTCACTGCTGTGGGTGAAGTGATAAAGTTCGACGGTTTTTTAAGGGTATATACCGAGTCGACCGATAATGAACAGGTAGACGATGAAGCCACGGTAATTCCTCCGGTCAGCACCGGCACAAAATTATGGTACGATAACATTACGGCATCCGAGCGCTTCACCACACCACCTCCAAGATATACCGAGGCAAGTCTTGTCAGGAAGCTCGAAGAGCTGGGTATCGGAAGACCTTCTACCTATGCACCTACAATATCCACAATTCAAAACAGGGGATATGTTGCACGGGGCGACCGCCCCGGCGAAAAGAGGACCATCAGGACCCATGTATTGCAGGGAGGAAAGATTAAGCCGGTGACAAAATCGGAGATGGCAGGAAGAGAGAAGGCAAAGCTGTTCCCGATGGATATTGGCATGATAGTAAATGACTTTCTGATTGAGAATTTCGCCGATATTGTCGATTACCACTTCACCGCAACAGTCGAAAAGCAATTCGACGATATTGCCGAGGGCAGACTGTCATGGGTTGACATGCTTGGATCCTTTTACTCATCGTTCCATCCCGCGGTTGTGCATACCCTTACAAAAAGGGAAAAGAAGACTGGTGCCAGAATACTCGGCACCCACCCTGAAACCGGTGAACAGGTATCGGTGAAGATGGGAAGGTTTGGACCGGTAGTACAGGTTGGTGAAGGTACCGGCGACAGTAAGCCCCGGTACGCCAGCCTGCTTAAGAATCAGCTTATTGAAACCATAACGCTCGAAGAGGCACTGGGTTTGTTCCGGCTACCCAGGAAGGTAGGTGAGATTAGTGGCAGTGAGGTGGTGGCCGGAATCGGACGTTTTGGTCCGTTTATCAGGCACGAAAACAAGTTTTATGCCCTGAAGAAGGGGCACGACGATCCCTACACAATCGATATCGGCAGGGCTGCAGAACTGATTTCCGAAAAGGATGAGAGCGAGAAGAAGAAGGTAATTGCAGAATTTGGAGAATACCGGATACTTAACGGTCGTTACGGACCCTACATTACCTTCAACCGTGAAAACTACAAGATACCAAAGGGTAAGGACCCGGGTTCACTTACGGCCGACGATTGCAAAAAGATAGTCGGTGAGAGTGCCGCGAAGCCGAAGAAGAAAAAGAGATAACTGATATTCAGCCATGATAAATCTGACCGACTACCTTGATCCAGTCAGTCTTGAAAGACATTCGGCAGGGAACATACCTGATCAGTCGCAGTTTTCACGCACCCTGACCGTAAATACCGAAAGCAATCCACTGACAACATTAAAGGGGTTCAGGGCAGCTATCATCGGTGTTCCCGATGACAGAACCTCGCCCGAACCGGGAAGTGCAGCTGCCCCCGATGCAATAAGGCGGATATTGTACGGCATGGCGCGTATACCAGGGAAAATGAAGATCGCCGATACAGGCAATCTCAAGCCGGGAGCCGGTCCGAATGACACGATAGCCGGGCTGACTGAAGTACTGAACCATTTCAGTCAGCACAATATACTTACCATTAT
>VGGM01000115.1 GCA_016868515.1 Bacteroidota bacterium
TTGCATTCCCTCAACTACTTCAACAGTAGTATCGGTTCCCTTGGCTTCCTCAACTGTGATTACACCTTCCTTCTTTACCTTCGACATTGCTTCGGCTATCAGTTTGCCTATTGAGTGATCATTATTTGCCGAAACAGTGGCAACCTGCTCAATCTTGTTCAGGTCATCACCAATTACATGGGCCTGCGATGCAATGTGTTCAACCACCTTTTCAACAGCCTTGTCAATACCCCTTTTCAGATCCATCGGATTTGCCCCTGCCGTCACATTCTTCAGGCCAACCGTAATAATAGACTGTGCCAGAACAGTGGCAGTTGTTGTACCATCACCTGCATCGTCACCGGTTTTTGAGGCAACCTCCTTAACCAGTTGTGCTCCCATATTCTCAAAGGGGTCAGACAGTTCGATGTCCTTGGCAACCGTTACGCCATCCTTTGTTACCTGCGGAGCGCCAAACTTCTTCTCCAGAACAACATTACGACCCTTCGGACCCAGGGTTACCTTTACCGCATCTGCCAGCTTGTCAACGCCCTTCTTCAACTCGGTGCGGGCATCAATATTGAATTTAATCTCCTTTGCCATAATATTTCAGTTTTTAAGTTTCCTTCCAGGTTATCTAAGCAATGTACAATACATCCGATTGAGAAATAAGAAGATAATCCACACCGTCAATGGTGAGCTCCTGACCGGCATACTTGCCATAGAGTACAGTATCACCAGCCTTCACTTCCATCTCTTCGTCCTTCTTGGCTGCACCTGTGAGTACAACACTGCCCTGCCTCGGTTTCTCCTTTGCAGAATCAGGGATTATGATCCCGCTTGCAGTCTTGGCCTCAGCCTCATGAGGCTTAACCAGAACCTTACCTGCCAATACTTTTCCTTTAAGTTTTGCCATTGCATTATCAATTTTAAGAGTTAAACATCTGTTTTGTTACTGACATGCCTTTTCTGCATATTCCATGCCAATCAGCATGATTGCATGTTGAGAACTGACACCTGGACATATTAGCAGCATGATTGCATCCACCTGTGATCTCATTTTTCATGATGCATTTGATTATCAACACCTTAAACTTCAGGAGAAATAATACAAAAAATGTGTCAGTTTGTCACTCTCTGACACATACGCAATATCATCATGAGGGTTGAATAAGTCCCTTTCTATACTACTCCTGTTCAGGTACCTGCTGATTGGCACTCGGAAGTACAGGAACAGCATTCGGATCGATGGTGTTGCTGATCTGTTCGTTTATTCTCGACTCCCTTGCCTGTTCACCTCTTGGTATTGAGGCAGTTGCAACAAGGCTAAGTACAAGAATTGCGATTGCCAGCGACCATGTTGATTTCTCGAGGAAGTCTGCTGTTTTCCTCACACCCATAGTCTGACCCGTTCCGGTAAAACCGGCAGCCAGTCCGCCCCCCTTGCTGTTCTGAACGAGCACAATAAGAATCTGAAGTATGCAGGCTATTATTATAAGCGCCGAAACAAAAATGTAAATACCCATTTCTATCCGTTTTTAATTAACTCGTTTACTCTTTCAATTTGAGCGGCAAAGTAACTACTTTTTTCCGGATATTTCAAACACAATTTGTCATATATGTGAATCGCCCTCGTGTAATATCCCTGTTCAATGTATATCCTTGCAAGTGTTTCACTGACGAAGGCCCCCCGGTCAAGGGTATGTTGTTCTGACAGATCCTCTGCCGGCTTCTGTTCCCTGTCGCGCGATGGCTCAAGCCTTGGGTTTAGTTCAATGAATCTGTCAATAAGGGTCCGGGGTGAGATTGAGGGATGGGCTGCACTCTCCTCATCCTGGTCGAGTTCAAGCATCATTTTGTCTGTACCCACTACCGCCAGTTGCTCAGTGCCGGTGGAGGAGTCAGCGTGTGTCGGTGACCCCTCCATCTCAAGCAATGAGTCCAATCCGCCTTCATCGATTTCCGGTATAGCTGCATCAATTTCATCTGGCCGCCTGGCAACCACCTCCTGCCATACCGGTTCGTCTTCAGTTACTTCCGCAACTGCGTTCCTGTTAATCAGGAAATACAGGGCTGTACGGTCGGCAATATGGGGAGCCGATTCCCGCAGTTGAGAGTCAAACCTGATGTCGTCAGTGTTCTTTAAGCCTTTCAGAAGTAGCAGGTGTGCACTTTGAAACCATGGAAAAAGCTGAAGTACCTCCTTTAGTTCGGTTATTGCAGCGCGATCGATCAGACCGGGATTCCTTACCAGGTTGTGGAATTCTTTCCTGTTCATCGGTATCTACCAGTTAACAAAAGCCCTGTTGAAGATATCCTCAACCAGCAGTTCCACAATCTTTTTCGACAGATCATCCTCAACCTGGCTCAGATCGCGGTTGCTGTCATAATCTTCATACCTCGAAAAGGTCTGATCAAAGCTGTTCTCGGGGAAGAGACTGTTTGTAAACCGTATCCTCACAGAGATGGTAAACCTGTTTACAGCAGCCCTGGCATCGCCCGAAATGGTGAGCGTAGCTGTTTTATAGTCAGATATCTCACCCTCAAAATTGGCGTCTCCCAGACCACTTACCAGTTGCAGATTGGTCTGTGCCTTGCACTTGTCAATAAGGGCCTCGGTAAGGTTCTGGCTTAGCAAAGGCTGCACCAGGCTTGCCCTGTTCTGAATATACTGTACGCTTACTGTCTTCAGGCCTGTGGTGGTTGCTCCGCTCATGGAATAGGATATCTTGCAGGCAGTGCAGGTAATTGCCAACGCTGTGAGAATGAGGAATGAATTAATCAAACTCGGTGTTAACACATTATTCTTCAAGGCCATATAGCTTTATCTTCCTGTAAAGGGTTCTTTCGCTTATACCCAGTTCACGGGCGGCAAATTTTCTCTTTCCATTGTGCTTCTCAAGAGCCCTGCTTATCATTTCGATCTCCTTACTCTCGAGAGAAAGAGACTCCTCAACAACCTCCTCTGTATCCTCAATATCGTGCCTTGCCGGCCTCACCTGAACCACGGGTTCCTCCTTCGCCGTATTTCTGACCGGAAATGCTTCTTCCACCGGCCCGTCAGAAAAAAGATTCCGAATTACCCGCGAACTCGACTCGGAAACCGTAAAGTCAGACTGGCCGCTTTGAATCATTTCGTAAACCAGTTTCTTCAGATCGTTCATATCGCTTTTCATGTCGAAAAGAATCTTGTAAAGTATCTCTCTCTCCGACGAAAACGATCTGTCCTCGACCCTGGCAGCAAGTACCGGAAGCTTCGCTGATAAATGGTCGGGCAGGTAATTCCTGATGGTTTCCGAGGTTATTTCCCTTTCAGTCTCGATGATAGAAATCTGCTCGGCAATATTCTTGAGTTGTCTTACGTTACCCGGCCACTGATAACCTAGAAGCAATATTCTGGCCTCGGGTGAAAGCCTTATTGCCGGCATTCTGTACTTCTCTGCAAAATCAACTGCAAACTTCCGGAATAAGAGAACTATATCCTCCCCCCTCTCTCTCAACGACGGAATCTTAATCGGAACTGTGTTGAGCCTGTAAAAGAGGTCCTCACGGAATCTGGCGGCCGATACCGCAGCAGTAATATCCACATTGCTGGCAGCAATAACCCTTACATTGGTTTTCTGAACCTTCGATGATCCTACCCTTATGAACTCCCCGGTCTCAAGCACCCTGAGGAGCCTTACCTGTGTTGACAAGGGGAGTTCGGCCACTTCATCAAGAAATACCGTTCCTCCGTCAGCAACTTCGAAGTAACCTTTACGACTGTCGGTGGCACCGGTAAAGGACCCCTTTTCATGGCCAAAAAGCTCTGAGTCAATAGTGCCTTCAGGGATTGCGCCGCAGTTGACGGCAATATACTGCCCGTGCTTTCTCGACGAGAAGTGATGAATAATCTGCGGAAATGACTCCTTTCCTACACCGCTTTCTCCTGAAATAAGCACTGACAGGTCGGTTGGCGCAACCTGTACAGCTATGTCGATCGCCCTGTTAAGACCCGGATAATTGCCTGTAATACCGAATCTTTGCTTTATGCTTTGCAGATCCTTCATCTTCACTATACAAACATGCGAATTTAAGTTTTTTTTAAGACATGGAAAAACAGATAATTCCTAAATTGCAGGCGCATCGTTACAGGCAGCGATGCAACCGATTATGAATTGTGAAAAAAATTAAGTACATTTGCATTTTTAGCACAATTTTTGTTGCGCGGTGATAATATCGTAGATTCAATGAAAAGAATTCTCGTGGCGATACTGGCAGTTTCACTGACCGCAGTGCTTGCGGCTCAAAAGGATACTGTTACGGTGCAGACCAATCAGGCCGCTATAAGTGAGAACTCATCGGGGGTTATCGAATCGACAGCACTCAAAATCTATCCTGTGCCCGTAAAGGAGAACAACTTCCATGTTGCCTCCGACAAAGAGATATCTTCCATCAGGATCACAAACATCATCGGCCAGGAAATTTACAGGAACAAATACTCCACACCCGTTCTCACCACACAGGTGTTCCTGACCAATACCCGGCGCGGAATGTACCTGGTAACGGTAACACTCACCGATAACACACGCATTGTAAGAAAGATAATGATAGAGGCTGTGCAGTAATGAATCTGCTTAGTTAACTTCTTCTGATTCAAACCAATATTTCTTCATATACCCTATCCACGGGTTTAAGTGGTTCTTTTTTCTTCCGGCTAATCCATGGTCCGGTTAAGCTTCTTTAAACAATTGACATTCTGAACTGTTTACCCTATCAGATAAATATAACTACAAGAGAGATGAAAGAGGCAAGTGATGTTTATTCGATAAAGGACCTTGAGTACTTCACCGGCATTAAAGCCCATACAATCAGAATCTGGGAAAAAAGGTATAACATCCTTTCACCGGAACGGACTGATTCGAATATAAGAATGTACAGTGAAGACGAACTCAAAAAGCTTCTGAATGTGGCCTACCTTAACAGGAATGGATTCAAGATTTCGAAGATATCCAGACTAAGCGAGGACGAGCTTAACAGCACTGTGTTGTCGGTCAGCAGCAAATTTGAGGATCCCAATCAGGAGTTTCATCCGGGCAGGGCCCTGATGTCGGCGCTCAGGTTTGATGAGACAAAGTTTATTGACACTCTTTTACCCTTCTTTGAGAATCACGGTTTTGAGATTACCTATTCAAGGTTTCTGGAGCACCTTCTCGACAATGCAAAGATCCTTTGGCAGACCGGCAGCCTGTCGCGCTCTCAGGAAAACTTCATCAGAACCATTGTCAGGGAACTGATGATTACCGAATACCATGCAATTGAGACCCCGGTTGAATACCCGGGGATAGTATTCGCAGTGGTAAACACCACCGGTCAGAATGCAGAAATCCCCCTGCTTTTCTGCAGGTTTGTGATCAGGAACATGGGATTTGATGTTATCTATCCGGGAGAAAAGCTTCCGCCGGGAGAGGTCGCAGAGATACACAAGATGAGAAGCTTCAGCGTGATGGTTCTCAGCTACAGCAGTTCAGGCACCGGGGAGAGGAACCTTGAATACTACAGCGGACTGGGCAAAATGCTTGGATTAAGGAAAATCATACTGCTCAGCTATCCTGATGATGAGGACGTTTCGAAGTTCGACAATATAATCGTAGCTTCCACAGCCGATTCGTTTTACAACGCAGTTTTAATGTTT
>VGGM01000116.1 GCA_016868515.1 Bacteroidota bacterium
GCGATCTGGTTTACGGCTGGGGCAACAGCGTTCAGGGATTCAACATGCCTCTCAAGGTCACCATTTCGGGTAAAGAGTTCCTCCTTAAGCCCTCAGCCCGCTGGACAACCCTTCAGACCGGAATCGAGAAGCCGGTACTCGTACCCGATGCCAACTGGTATGCGGGAACACTTAACCTTACTGGGAAGTAGTGGCCTAGTGACGTAGGGACGTAATGGCGTAGTGGCGTAGAAGGACATAAAGGACGTAGGGGACTTAGGAGACGTATAAGGGGTTATTGGTTGCTGGTTGCTGGAAGGTTTCAATGTCGTAGCGACGTAATGTCGTAATGAGTGGCAAAATGACATTGTGCTCTGAACCGAGACCGGCAACATCTGGTCGGGCTCACAACCCTTTTTTTTCCACTAAGACATTAAGTCACTATGTCACTACGCCCCTTTTATCCCTCCGCTCTGAGCTCCCGACCTTCGGTACGGGACTCCGCTTCGCTTCGCCTGAGCCCTGAGCCCTTTGCGGCGCAGCCGCCCCGGCTGCCGGTCGCCGGCTGCCGGCCGCCGCATACCCCATATCTCACACCCCATACCCAAATCTTAAATCGTTAATCGCCCATCGTTATTCTTACATCACCCAGCGTCTTCAGCAACTCATCCAGGTCCTTTTCGTCAGTGTTGTAATTTGTAATACAGGCCCGCAGGGTGCCTATTCCGGAGGTATTGTACACCGAAATCCACACCTTGCCGCTATCGGTAACCTCACGGCAGAACCGGGTTGCCTTTTCCTGATTGCCCTCAAGGCCGGCAAGTCCGAAGTTAACTATAGGAAGAGGAGTATCGTTGTAGATTTTCCAGCCGGAATCTTCAAGCTTCCTTTTCAGCAGGATGCCGGTTTCGAACTGCGAATTAATAACCCTCTCAATCCCATCCCATGAGTAAATAAGCAGTGACATAAACACTTTCAGTCCGGCAAATCGCCGTGACCATTGTATCGAATGGGTAAATGGATCAACAATCTCAAACTCCTTTCCCTCCTTTGGCATATAATCAGCAGATATCCTGAATGTCTCAAGGAGGGCTGACGGGTGCCGGGTAATAAGCATTCCTGCTGCCATCGGTACCGAAAGCCATTTATGGGCATCGAAGGTTATTGAATCGGCCAGCTCAATACCTTCAATTAGGTGGCGGTAGCGCGAAGAAAAGGCTACTGCCCCGCCCCACGCTGCGTCGGCATGATGCCACATTCCAAACTCGCGGGCCACAATGTCAATCTCCTTCACCGGATCGATGGCTCCCATACCCGTGGTTCCGAGGGTCGACACCACCATAACAGGTTTGTAGCCGGCCGCGATATCTTTTATTACCTGACGCCGGAGGTCGCCGGCATCCATTGCAAACGATGGCCCGACAGAGATATTCCTTACGCTTCTCCGTCCCATGCCCGACAGTCCGGCCGCCTTAACAAACGAGTGATGACTTTCCTGCGAGACATAGATTACCGGTTTGTGTTCAGATACTGAAAGGCCATTCTCAGCAAAACCAGGTACGCCACGGGTCAGTGCCATCAGCAGGGCAGTATGGTTTGCCTCGGCTCCGGCGTTGGTGAATGTACCATCGATGGAGTCGGGCTCATAACCGAACTTCCTGCCTATCTCCCTGATAACATAGTTCTCGGCTTCAACTGCAAAGGGTGAGTGCGACCATGCAGCCATCTGAGGGTTGTATACTGCCGTCACAACATCGGCCATTATGCCTGCAAAGGAAGGTCTTGGGTTAAACAGACCGTAATACCCGGGGTGCGAGGTGTGAACAATATACTGGTCGAGTCCGGCAGTAACGTAGTCGATGGCATCCTGAGGCGAAACGGGGTTATTGAAGTCGACGGAACAATAATCGCGCACCGCCTCAGGGTCGAGCGGAGGGGCAACCCTTACCCCCGAATGATCGCTGTAATGCCTTTCAAGCTTCTCTACAAGATAATCCCATATCACGCGACGCTCTTCCGCCGAAAAATCAAACCCAAAGCTTCCCATTTCAACTTTCATTATTCAACAACCCCTGCTCCCGTGATAAACAAATCACAAATCTGATATCGGAAACCTGATATCTGAATTTCCTATTTTACCAGCTTCCTGTACTTTATCCTCACCGGCCCCTCACTTCCGGTACGCTTCCGGTAATTCTCCTCATACTCAGAATATGAGCCTTCGAACCAAACCACCTTAGAATCACCCTCGAACGCAAGGATGTGCGTTGCCACCCGGTCGAGAAACCAGCGGTCGTGCGATATTATTACGGCGCAGCCGGCAAAGTTCTCAAGCCCCTCCTCGATGGCTCTGAGTGTGTTCACGTCAATATCGTTTGTAGGCTCGTCGAGAAGGAGGACATTGGCACCTGATTTCACCGTCAGAGCCAGATGCAGCCTGTTACGCTCACCCCCGGAAAGCACCCCGCATTTCTTCTCCTGGTCGGCTCCGGTGAAGTTGAACCTGGCAGAGTAGGCCCTGGCGTTTACCGGCCTGTTTCCAAGCATCACCTCATCAAGGCCTCCGCTAATAACCTCATAGACTGTTTTTGTCTGGTCAATGGCAGCATGCGACTGGTCGACATAGCCGGGAACCACTGTTTCCCCAAGTATAAATGAGCCGGAATCGCATTTCTCCATTCCCATTATCATCCTGAAAAGAGTTGTTTTACCGGCCCCGTTCGGGCCAACCACCCCCACTATACCGTTGGGAGGCAGCTCAAACGACAGGTTTTCGAAGAGTAGTTTTTCACCGAAGGCCTTTGTTACCTTATTGGCTACAATTACCTTATCGCCCAGTCTGGGTCCGTTGGGTATTACCAGTTCAAGCCGCTCCTCTTTCTGCCTTACATCCTGGTTCATTAGGTTTTCATAGGCTCCGAGGCGTGCTTTCGATTTGGCATGGCGTGCCCTGGGGGCCATCCTAACCCATTCAAGCTCCCTTTCGAGAGTCTTTCTCCTTTTTACATTGCCTTTCTCTTCAAGTTCCAGCCTCTTAGACTTCTGTTCGAGCCACGATGAATAGTTGCCCTTCCAGGGTATGCCCTCTCCCCTGTCGAGTTCCAGTATCCATCCTGCAACATTATCGAGGAAATACCTGTCATGTGTTACGCAAATAACAGTACCCCTGTATTGCTGGAGATGTGTTTCCAGCCAGTGCACCGACTCTGCGTCGAGGTGGTTTGTGGGCTCATCAAGCAGCAGCACATCGGGTTCACGGAGAAGCAGCCGGCAGAGAGCCACCCTGCGCTTTTCCCCTCCCGAAAGCACACTGACAGGTTTGTCGGGTTCCGGACAGCGAAGCGCATCCATTGCCCTCTCAAGCTTGTTTTCGAGGTTCCATCCATCATGAAAATCGATCTGCTCCTGCAGAACAGCCTGCCTGTCCATCAGTTCCTGCATTTTATCAGGGTTCTCATACACGGCAGGGTCACCAAAACTGTTGTTAATCGCCTCATATTCCCTCATCACCGAAACGATCTCCTGAACGCCTTCCTCTACCACGTCACGTACTGTACGTGTTTCGTCAATAAGTGGTTCCTGATGAAGCATACCAACACTGTATCCTGCACTGAAGGCTACCTCTCCCTGGTATGTTTTATCCTCTCCGGCTATTATCTTCAGGAGGGACGATTTGCCGGAACCGTTAAGCCCTATGATTCCGATCTTGGCTCCAAGGAAGAAGGAAAGCGATATGTCCTTTATTACCTGCTTGTGCGGCGGATAGGTCTTGCTGACCCGGTGCATCGAAAATATAATCTTGTTGTCTTCGCTCATAAACGGAACTTTTAATCAGGGCAAAATTAACAGAAAAAAGTGACCGGTACATTTCCCGTCGCTTTCGTTATTTTTGCAGGGACAAAAAAAAGCCGGGCCACCGGCAAAAAAAAAGATATGAAGCAGTGGTGCAGGAAAAAGAAGTTCATACCAGTAGTGCTGCTGGCAGTACTGGCCCTGTATGCGATTGCTTCATCAGGAAAAAGAGATCCCGACAGAAGTTACCATAAGTTCAGGGCCGAGGGTCTTACACTTAGGGAAGCGCTTCCGTCAGCCCCGGCGTACATCAGAAAATACTTTGCCACGAGCGAACTGGCCCCTGACAGCATCAGGGAGATGGCCGACCGGCAAAAAGGTATCTGGCAAGAGTTAATCTCTCCTTTCGATTCTGCCTGCACCATTGAAATCGCATTTACAGGCGATATTATGTGGATCAGGAATAACTGGGACAATTTTGCCGACCCCCGCCTGATTGAGAAGATGGCCGGGCATGACATGGTTTTCGGCAACCTGGAGACCCCGGTCGACACTGTCAGGGCTGTAAGATCATTTCTGCCCGACTATGCCAGATACAATTCGCCGGGGCTTCTGCGGTCATTCAGAAGAGATGATGGAAAAAGCATATTTACTGCCGTTTCACTGGCAAATAATCATGCCTTCGATATGGGGCTGGAGGGCTTGGGCCGGACAATGGACTTTCTTGACCGTGAAGGCATTCTGCACACCGGAGCAGCCACGCAAGGCATCACCGGACATAACTTCGTTGTTATTGAAGAGAAAGGTATCAGGATCGGGTTCCATGCTGCGTCATGGGGGCTGAATGACCCTGATATACTGGCAAATGGCTCAGTCAGTCTGAATACCATTCCGGGACTGGCCCCGCCAGGCAGCGAACCGGCCGACATATCAGAAGTAAAAAAGGCACTCCACGAAATGGATTCGGCCCGGGTTGATATTAAAATCGTCTTTCTCCACTGGGGGTATGAATTCGAATTCTACCCCGATACCCTAATTGTCAGAATTGGCCGTGAGATTGCCGATGCCGGGGCCGACCTGATCATAGGCTCCCATCCACATGTAATCCAGCCTGTTGAGATATGGCCCCCTGCCCGGGAAGAGAACCCGTACAAAGGCAGGCGATCGCTCATTGCCTATTCACTTGGCAATTTCACAACCGCAATGTACACCAGGGAATGCAGGAAGGGAATGGTTCTGCCGGTAACCCTGTACCGGAGATTACCGGGCATGAAGGTTGAATGGGTCGCCCGGGAACCCTTTTATGTTTATAATTCTGTCAGAGGATTCGCAGGAAGAAACCGAAGGCTGGTGCTGTACAAAAATTAATCAGGCTCACTCTTATACCAGGGCCCGATGATGTATTATTTCTTAAACAGCATTATCGTCTCATCCTGCAAAAGCACCCAAATTGAATATACGCCGGCAAGGGTACCGAAAGGTATATTCAGACAACTTACCGCAGCCACAACAATAGTCAGAATACGGGCCCAGCTACTGTAGGCGAGAAGTCCAATTCCGGCAATTATGCCAAGAACCGAAACCGCTGCCACTATTGATAAAACAAAATATACAATCCACTTAACCAATGGCAATACACTTTCCGGAATCTCTTCCACCGGAATAAAATCGAGGGCAAATCTGAACGCCACTGCGACCACAAGAATACCAAGGAGGCCAAGGAGGCCAATGGTATGCAGTGTAATCCTGATAGCAGCAACTGCTGTCACATGCTTTTTCATCCTGTTCTCTTCCATAGCAATTATTTTAATGCAATTTTACGAAAAAAATCTTTCGACAGAAAGACCGGCAGACTGGTTGTTTTGCTGCATGCGGA
>VGGM01000117.1 GCA_016868515.1 Bacteroidota bacterium
CTCCTCCATCATCTGGTAAAGCCTGTGAACGCCTGTGGTGGTCTCCTCCGATATCCCCTTCAGGTCGGCAACAACCCTGTGCCACCTGCCCGGGTCTTCGCCAAGAATACCCCTGAGCGTGTCGAGCACTATCGCCTCCTCGCGGCTGCCCGGCTTCACATCAAGAACCCTGCTGTCGTTCTCAGCCTCGAAACCCTTGTGAACCAGAAGGGTGGCATCGCCACCGTCATCGACAATAAGATGAGGCCCCCTGCCTCCCGGAAAAGCCAGCGCCTGTGCCGTGCACCACCAGTACTCCTCGAGTGTCTCACCTTTCCAGGCGAAAACCGGTATGCCCTTCGCCGCAATCGCCGCAGCGGCATGATCCTGTGTGGAAAAAATATTACAGCTCGCCCACCGTACGTCAGCACCCAGGTCGGCCAGTGTCTCTATAAGAACAGCTGTCTGAACGGTCATATGCAGCGACCCGGTTATCCTGGCACCCTTCAGCGGCCTGGCTGACGAATGCTTCCTGCGGATAGCCATCAGACCCGGCATCTCCTTCTCTGCTATTTCAATCTCCATCCGGCCAAAACCAGCCAGCGATATATCGCTTACCTTATATGGTATGGTTTTCGTAATTGTTGCCATAATCTCAATATATTAACAAACTGCAAAGATAATATAAATAGCCGTAACAGCCGTCATCAATCAACTGAACCCAGTAACCGTTCAGCTGCCAGCCGGTCCTCATGAAGCTGATCCCTGAGGGCCTCCACCGATGGAAAATGCATCTCATCCCTCAGGCGGAAACGGAAGGTCAGTGTTACCTGTTTATCGTATATAAACTCCTCAAAATCAAATATATGCACTTCAACCGATTTGGGTTCACCTCCGGTGTTTACCGTAGGTCTGCGCCCAATGTTGGCCATTCCCCCATACTCATCACCATTGAACCGTACAGTTACGGCGTAAACTCCATCTCCGGGCAATAGTTTATTGGGGAACACAGGGCTGATGTTGGCCGTGGGAAAGCCGATCGAGCGTCCGAGCTGCCGGCCTTCAACTATCGTACCCGTAACGAAATAATCATAACCAAGCATGCCGTTGGCTTCAGTAAGCCTTCCCTCCGAAATGGTCTCCCTGATGAGGGTGGAACTGATTGCCGTTTCGCCGGAAACAAGACTGCCGAGGCGTTCAAGCCCGAAGCCAACCCTGGAGGCACATGCCGATATCTCTGTGAAATCGCCCTTTCCGCCCCTGCCAAACCTGTGGTTGAAGCCAACAACCATGTGCTTCATCCCCAAACGGCCCGCAAGCACCTTTTCAACAAAAAGGCATGCCTCCATCGACCTCAGTTCATCATCGAATTCAAGCACAACCGTGTTGTCAATCCCCGTCTGCTCCAGCAAATGAAGCTTCTCATCATGACTTGTGAGGAGGTTTATCCTGCTGCTGAACCCGCCAACCAGAAGACGGGGATGCGGATTGAAGGTCACCACAGTCGATTCTCCGCCCAGCACAACGGCCCTCTCCCTGAGCCGTGACAGCAGCATTACATGCCCCCTGTGCACACCGTCGAATGAACCCATGGTAACAACCGGGTTTCGAACCCCGGTAATGTTATATCCGTTATAAATCTTCATGGCGGTTACGCAGCAAATTTAATAATGTTGTTCCATTCAGAAACCCTTTTTTTTTATGTTAAGCTTGCCCGGTAACAATTCTGTGCTAATTTTATAACTGCAAATGTTCCCGATGAGCCAAACAATTCCATTCTTTGACGTCGACCCGTGGCTGAAGTCATACAACGGCACCATTGAAGCCCGCTACAGCCGATTTCTGGCCAGAAAGGAATCTCTCACCGGTGGTAAGTCACTCAGCGATTTCTCACTGGGCTACCTGTGGTACGGTCTTCACAATACCGGTGACGGGTGGGTATTCCGTGAATTCGCCCCGGCTGCGGAAGAGATATACCTTATCGGAACCTTCAGCAACTGGAAGGAATCGGAGGAGTACCGTATGATCAGGGCCGGCGCCTACGGCGACTGGGAGATTCACCTGCCTCTAAATGCACTGAGCCACGGCGACCTCTATAAACTGAGTATACTCTGGCCCGGCGGAAAAGGAGACAGGATACCTTCCTACGCCACGCGGCTTGTGCAGGATGACACCACCAAAATCTTTTCGGCCCAGGTATGGAACCCACAGGAAAAATACCGGTGGATGAACGATGACTTCACCCCAAAACCCGGGGCCCCCCTTATCTATGAGGCCCACGCCGGAATGGCCACCGAGGAGGAGAAAACAGGAACATGGCGCGAATTCACCCTGAACGTACTTCCCCGCATCGCTGCCCTGGGCTACAACACAATTCAGCTTATGGCCGTACAGGAACACCCCTTCTACGGCTCGTTCGGATACCATGTGGCCAACTTCTTCGCCGCCTCATCGAGGTTCGGAACACCTGAGGAACTGAAAGAACTTGTCGATACGGCCCACGGCCTGGGAATAAGGGTTATAATGGACCTTATCCATTCACACTCCGTAAGAAACGTCAGCGAGGGTCTCGCCGAATTCGACGGCAACCCCGGACTCTGGTTCCACACGGGAGAACGAAGGGTACACACGGCATGGGATTCCCTGTGCTTCGATTACGGAAAGGACCACGTTACCCACTTCCTGCTATCTAACTGCTCATGGTGGCTGAACGAGTACAGAATTGACGGATTCAGGTTCGACGGGGTTACAAGCATGATCTATTATGACCATGGACTTAACCGCGACTTCGTATCATATTCAGAGTATTACGATGGCGGACAGGACGAGGATGCCATAGTTTACCTTACCCTTGCCAACTCCCTGGTTCATGAAATCAATCCCGCGGCGCTCACCGTGGCCGAGGAGATGAGCGGCATGCCCGGACTGGCGGCTCCGGTGGCGGCAATGGGGTACGGATTCGACTACCGGATGGCAATGGGGGTTCCCGATTACTGGATAAAACTCGTAAAGGATATCCCCGATGAGGAGTGGAACACGGGCAGGCTGTTTTATGAACTGAAGCAGAAAAGGCCGGAGGAGAAGGTAATCAGCTATTGCGAATCGCACGACCAGGCCCTGGTGGGCGATAAGACACTGATCTTCCGCATGATCGACGCCGCAATGTACACCTCAATGTCGAAACATACAACCAGCCTGGTGGTCGACAGGGGTATGGCCCTGCATAAAATGATCAGGCTTATTACCTTCGGAACGGCCGGCGGCGGGTACCTCACCTTTATGGGAAATGAATTCGGCCACCCCGAATGGATCGACTTCCCCCGCGAGGGCAACAACTGGAGCTACAGGTATGCCCGCAGACAGTGGTCTCTGTGCGACGATGAGAGCCTCCGGTACAGCCAGCTGCACCTGTTCGAACTTCAGATGCTCGCCCTGCAGAAACAATACCATATCATTGAGAAACCTTATATTGAAACTGTCGCCGACAACGACACCGACAAGGTTATAGCATTTACCCGCGGCGACCTGCTTTTTGTGTTTAACTTCCACCCCACACGCAGCTATACCGGTTACGGACTTAAAGCAAAAGGAAGATTTCAGGTGATTCTTGATACCGACGACACCGCTTCCGGTGGTTTCGGAAGGATTGACAGATCAATTGTTTACGCTGCAGCAAAACCTGAAGGAACTCATGCCATTAATGCTCCATTCTGGCTTCACCTTTATCTCCCGGCAAGGGTTGGACTGGTACTGAAAAAGCTTCCTGTCAGAAAAATAATGGATCTTCAGGCTCGGTAAAAAGATCGTTTTTTACACACCTATTCTTAATTCTGTCAACTATCTGGGCAGAATGTTACTACCCCCGAGCTCTTCCACCGAATCTGGTACGAGAAAAGACTTCTTCCTGTTCACGGGAACCATAAAACGTGAAAAGAAGGGGTTCTCTCTGTTTTTATTCAGAATTATTCGTCTGGCCTTGCCTATTATATGGATTTCGGGTACCGGACCGGAGAAACGTGAATCATTGCTCCTTGGCCTGTTGTCGCCAACATAGAAATAGTAGTTTTGGGTAAACGTGTAAGCCTCAGACTCCACACCGGATTCAGAACTGACTTTGGGCAATGCCCCGTGTGAATACAACCCCTCATGGTCTGTGAGCACTCTGCCGTAGATAGCAAGGGAAGCACTATCTAGCACTATCTTCATCCCTTTGAATGGCAAAACAAACGGACCCCAGTTGTCAGGATTCCATCCTGTGTGGCGACCGGGATAGATTTTCCATCCATCAGCCGGACCGTCACCCTGAATAAGGGTTACAGCAACCGGTACGGCTTTTCTATTTACAAAAACGGTTCCTTCATGAATCTCAATGGTATCGCCGGGAGTACCCAGGCACCTCTTAATGAAATAATCTCCGGTAACGGGATGGGCATATACAACAATATCATTTACTTCAGGCATTCCATAGCCCTTTAGCCGGCGCCGCTTCCATACCTCCTTCTTGAAATCGGCCTTGTCGCGCTCAATAGAGTAGAGAACAATGTTAAACCATGTAATTTCGTAGGGATTGGAGGGAAGTCGGGGACCATAACTTAACCGGCTTACATATATCATATCACCGGGCTTGATGGTATCCTTCATTGAGGTCATGGGAACTCCGATCAGCTCAAAAAAGAGCATCCTGAAGAGCACTATGGCGGAATATATAAGCAATATTTTAAACGGTATTCTTATCAGATCAATCTCTCTCACCCGCTTAACAGGCCGCCACGTTGTGGTAAAAAGCCAGAGAACACCAAGAACTGTCAGCGATGCAATAACAAGCCACCACATCCCCAGCAGAAGGTGAATCGCTGCAGACAGCACCAGTAAACTCCTTAAAATCTTACCTGCCATGCTACTTATACCTGCCTGAATGTTGTGTGTCAACACCCGTTACAATATGGAATACCTTTGTCATATCAGCATTTGCAAAGGGTTCACCTACCATTCTTATGCGGTTGTCTTTGTCAATTAGGATTGATCGATCAATTATAGAACGGGGAATAGAAAAGTTGGCCATCATAAATTGGTTATCCGGGTCCATAACATGGAAATATCTCTCGTCAACCACGCCGTAGGTGTTAGCATTGCGAACAAAGTTCTCATAATGTCGTGCATTGATAATAAACAGCACAGTATAATTATCTGGAGCAGATACTTGCTCCATACCCTTATGCCACTCAATGAATTTGGGATAGCATGGGGCGCAACCTTCCTGAAGATAAACTATCGAAATGTTGCTATAATTCTGACGAAAGTCGTTCCAGGAATAAGCCTTTTCCTCATTATAAACGTTCTCAAACATATATAATGAAATCTCCCTATTTATTGCATCCTGAATATAACCTTTCAAAACAGCCTGATTGTCTCTGCAGGAAACTGAAAGAATCAGAACACCTAACAGCGCCACTAATTTGCCAGTAGCTATTTTCATTTCTCAGTTAATCATAATTTTTCACAAGCCTGAATCCCAAAGAATTTCCTTTTCTTTCGGGAGGAGTCCCCATCCGGCTGGAACTGCGGAGAAACCTAGCCGGTAAATCCCACGAGCCTCCACGATAAACTTTATTTACAGATCTTAGATTATCATCTGAAGGACCTAATGGATCTGTTTCTGACCTGTT
>VGGM01000118.1 GCA_016868515.1 Bacteroidota bacterium
TGCTTCATTGAAGTGGTGAAGAATATCCTTTACGAATCCCCTCCTGATTTTCCAGAGGATAATCATAATCTGTTCCTCTGCCCTTGTAAGCTCTTTCATCTGATAGTGGAATTTTGATCAAAGATATAACGAAGTATTTAGTTATGCAACTAATTGTTTAATTATTTTACAGGGTTAAACTTTTGTGAAGCCGGATAGTATTGAAAAAAAGTGTAAATTTATTCCCTGAATGCTTTGGTTACACTAATTTTGCGGTTACTGGTTTATTCCGGCGTGAAATGATAAATTTACAGCCGGGAGACAGAAGCCTTAAAACCGGGGTAATAAACAGAAACATGGAAAAGATAGTAATACAGGAGCCACTTAAGAATGTGCCAGGGATAGTATATGATCCTGGCAGAAAGACACTTGAAGTTACTGGCCGTTCGATACCTGAAAATCCTGAGTCGATCTTCCGAAGGCTTGATGAATGGATTACCGGGTACTTTGACAGTGAGGGCAAGCTGACTGTCATTATATTTCTTGAGTATATAAACAGTGGGTCTTCAAAGTATCTATACGAGATTCTGAGGAAGCTTACGGGTTATAAGCATTCCGGCAGGGAGGTAAGAATAATATGGAAGTATGAGGAGGATGACGAGGCAATGCTTGATCTTGGGGAACACTACCGCGATTCGGCTGGGATACCACTTGAGATTGAGATGATATTATAGGGGACAGCAGTGAATACTGCTTCCTGTGCTGATTCTCTGAATAGTACCAGAAAGGAAAAACCGGCGTGGAAATAGATCCATGCCGGTTTTCCTTTTCTGTTCTATACTTTCACATCATTATTTCAGCGAGGTCAACCACCCTTGCCGAGTAGCCCCACTCGTTATCATACCATGCAAGAATCTTCACCATTTTTCCGTTTACCATTGTGCTTTGGGCATCAAATACTGCTGATGCAGGATTATGAATCACATCGACCGATACAATTTCATCTTCGGTGTATTCAAGGATGCCTTTCATCGGACCTTCAGCCGCTTTTTTCACGGCACCGTTTATCTCCTCCCTTGTGGCCTCCTTTTTGAGAACCGCAACCAGGTCGACCAGCGAACCGGTAGGGGTCGGAACCCTCACTGATATGCCATCAAGTTTGCCTTTGAGTTCAGGGATTACCTTTCCCACGGCCTTAGCTGCACCGGTGGTTGTAGGTATCTGGCTGAGGGCTGCTGAGCGGGCCCTTCTCAGGTCGGAGTGAGGGAGGTCGAGAATCCTCTGGTCGTTTGTATATGAATGAATTGTTGTCATATACCCAACCTCAATTCCCCAGTTGTCATTGAGGATTTTGGCCACCGGGGCCAGGCAGTTGGTGGTACATGATGCATTCGAAACACACTGGTGCTCCGGCTTAAGATCGCTGTCGTTGACTCCGAGTACTATGGTAGCATCGATCGCGTCTTTTGAAGGAACCGTAAGTATCACTTTCTTTGCGCCTGTTTTCAGATGGTCGCCGTAACCGCCTTTCGGGCTCTCCTTTGCCCTGAAAATACCTGTTGCTTCAACCACAATGTCGGGGATTACCGACCATGGTATCTGTGACGGGTTCTTTTCTGCGGTAACCGGATATTTTTTGCCATTTACAATGATATTCTTCTCATCGAATGTTACTCCGTGGAATTGTCCCTGGGTGGAGTCATATTTAAGAAGGTGAGCCAGGGTTTTTGTGTCGGTAAGGTCGTTTATCCCTACAATCTCCATTCCCGGCCTTTCAAGGGCCAGTTTGAATACATTCCGTCCAATCCTTCCAAAGCCGTTGATTGCTAATTTAATCTTTGCCATATTCTGCTCAGTTAAGTTGTTATTAAATGAAGTACAAATTTACAAATAAAATGTAAACCTGCAATCTGAAATGAGTGAGTATGTCTACCTCTTCTTAATGAAAATGGTTGAGATTCTATTCGACTTGGGATCGAACGGATCAATGATTAGGCCCATGCGGTAGGAGACAAAAAGTGAGAAGAAAACAGCCTTATTTTGTTCCTTGGCCATTATCGGAACCTTTTTAACAAATGCATTTATACTCGTTCCGACCTCAAGTGAGTGGATTGCCCTGTCCTGACTTGAGAACTCGAAGTTGAACCCGGCTTTCCCGTAAGCCCCGGGTATCAGTGATATCTCATTTATGCCTTTCAGGAAGGAGGCCTTACTGTAGATATCGGCCGGGTGGTGTATCGACTCTTCGAACTTTTCTTCCTTCAGGGTATATGTGTTCTGGGAGACCGGAAACAGTACCTTGTAGTAAATTGGTTTGAGGACAGCCAGTGATGGCCCTCCGGTAAAAAAGTACCTGATAGCCACCCCTCCGAGATCTTCCTTGGTAAAAATTTCTCTCTGCAAACCTAGACCGCCTCTCAGGTAGAGAGTCGAGTTAAGTTTGCCGAAAACGAAGGTTGAGCCGTTGAGATACCATGGATTCTGGAGCTTGACTTCTTTCGGATGGTTGAGTATTCCCATCTCTATCTCATACAGTTTTTTATTGCGGTATATGGTATTGAGTCCTTCCCTGTAACTTACTCCCAGACCATCGGTGTTCAGCATGAGACCGAATGTTCGCTCGTGCCGGTAGAATGCCTTGTACTGGTCGTCAATTTCTCCCTGACCGTACAAATATGTTACGGATATAAGCAATATAAGCGCACCTGAAAGCAGCTTTTTCATGGCACTGACTTCTGTATTGTAAGGGAAGAGCAGGATTGGCTGTCTGTCAGCCAATATGTTCTGTCTGTTGTGAATCAGCCCGGGTGTAAGCAGGGCAGGTTTCACGGTTGCAGGAGCCAGCCACCAGAGCTGCCAGTAATGCAAGAATAACAACAACAGCGTACTTCTTCATAACCAATATTTTTACATCACAAATTTAAACTTTTCGCAATTAAAACAATCTCCGTGCCAAAAAAAAAATATTTATGTTCACATTGAAAAGCAGCAGCCAGTTTCCGGCTGCTGCAATCCAATGAGATCAAAAATAATAACAATTACCAGTTCTATTTGTTCAGGAGCCTTACCAGCTCAAGGTCGGGGAACCTCAGCAACTCCCTGTCAAGCAATTTCACGTTGAAGGGTACCGGTCCGGCAAGTGTTTCTGTTGCATCATTGATTTTCCTTCCGATGCTTACAAAGTACTTCCCTTCAGGAGCAATTCTTCCTCCTGTACCACGGAAGCCCTGGCCTCCCTGCTGTCCTCCCTGAACGCCCTGGCCTGCCTGTTCGCCCTGTTGTGTCTGTGGCGGCTGTATCCTCATGTTCCAGTTGAATGAGTTTACTCCTGGTTCAAAGGGCCTTTCAGTAACAGTAACCACTTCTCCTGCAGCATTCGTAATTGTAAAGACGAGCACCGGTTTAGGCTGTTCAGCAGCCTGCTGTCCTTTTTTAACCGGGGTTGCCGGCATCTCCTTAACATGGTATCTTATACTGACAGCGACAGGTGGATTTGGTGTACGGAAGTAAGCTTCACCCTGGTAGGAGAGATTGCTTGCCGGGCTAAATTGCCATGTGTCCTTAATGCTGAATATATGGGCCGGTTTTGAGAGTGTAGCCGGGGCAAGCTCCCTCAGGTAGCTGTAATCGTCCATTACATAGAAACTTCTTCCGAATGTTGCCACAACAAGGTCATTTTCTCTTCTCTGAATATCAATCTCAGGAACCTGGATTGTGGGTAAACCATTTTTCAACTGTACCCATCTGTTACCCCCGTCAATTGTAACAAACACTCCGTACTCGGTACCGATAAAGAGAATATCAGGCCTGACGTGATCCTCCTTAAGTGTATATACCGACCCCAGCGGAAGGTTCGAAGAGATTGACTTCCACGTTTTTCCCTTGTCGGTACTTTTCAGAATGTAGGGCGTCCAGTTGCTATTGTCCTTTCTGCCGTCAAATGTTGCATAGACCGTATTCAGGTCGTGCATTGAAGGCTGAACGGTTGTGATGTGGGTCATGAATGGCACTCCCGGGAAGTTATCAAAACTGGTCCAGTTGGCACCGTCGTCCTCTGTCAGCCATATCAGACCGTCATCGGTTCCTGCCCAGATCATTCCCTGCTTCAGTGGCGATTCCTTCAGCGATTTCATGTTGCCGAACGGTGAGGTTGATGAGTGGAGGGCCACAGCTGTATTCCTTTCCCATTTCTGCCCCATCATCGGCATGGTATCGACATTGATTTGCCTTGTGAGGTCGGGGCTGATTATTTTCCATGTATCACCGCGGTCGGTACTTTTAAAGACATACTGTGAAGCCAGATACAACGTTTTGTTGTCAAAGTGGCTGATAAAGTATGGGGTATCCCAGTGAAACCTGTATGCAGTGGTTTCGGGGAACCGCGGAGGCCTTATACTTGTTGATCTCTGGAGCAGATGATCGATTCGTGCAATACCACCGTTCTGCGATTCGGCATATGAGGTGGTAGGGTCAACCGGGTCGGGAATCGACAGGAAGCCGTCGCCGCCGAGTACATGCCTCCAGTCGTCATTGGTGATAAACGTCCTGATTGTCCTGGCCGGTCCAACAAATGAACCGTTATCCTGTGTCCCTCCGTAAACCCTGTAGAAGGGATAATTATTGTCGACCCTTACCCTGTAGAACTGAGTTATCGGTAAGTGGGGGTGGAATTTCCATGTTGCACCTTCGTCCCAGCTCTCGTAAATGCCGCCGTCGCAGCCTACAAGGTAGTGCCTGCTGTTTGTCGGATTTATCCAAAGTGAATGGTTGTCAACGTGTTTGTTCCGCTCACCTATCTGGGCCCATGTTTTCCCTCCGTCTCTCGATCTCATATTGCTGACATCGAGATATATAACAGTATTCTCATCGTTAGGGTCGGTAACAAGCTTCTGGTAATACTGCGGGCTGCTGGAACCTGCATTGCTCATAACCTCCCAGCTCTCTCCCTTATCGGTCGACCTAAGGAAGCTTGACCTGCCGGCAGCAGGAGAAAGCTCAACCATTGCATAAAGGATATCGGGATTTGCCAGTGCAAGAGCAATACCAATTCTGCCGATGTTACCCTCCGACGGAAAACCGTTGGTCAGCTTCTTCCAAGTTTTCCCGGCGTCGACCGATTTGTATAGGCCCGATTCCGGGCCGCCGTTTATCTTCGAATAAACCCTTCTCTCGCGCTGATGCGCTGATGCGTACAGAATGTCGGGATTGCGCGGATCCATCTCAATATCGTTGAGAGCCGTATACTCGCCGATAAAGAGTATGCGGTCCCATGTCTTGCCTGCGTCAATCGACTTGTACAGGCCGCGTTCTCCTCCCGGACCCCAAATCTGTCCATGGGCTGCTACGTAAACAACATTACTGTTGCGCGGATCAACCTGTATCCTCCCGATGTGTGATGATTTTGTCAGGCCCATGTTTGTCCATGTTCTGCCACCATCGGTGCTCTTATAAACTCCATTGCCAATACCAATCGCCCTCTGGCTGTTGTTTTCGCCTGTTCCCAGCCAGATAACATCATGATTGTTCGGGTCAATTGTAACGCAACCAATAGCGTAAACAGGCATGTTTTCAAAAATAGGGGTGAATGTGGTTCCGGCATTGGTGGTCTTCCAGAGACCGCCTGAAGCCACGGCAACATACCACTCCGAATAATTCTTTGG
>VGGM01000119.1 GCA_016868515.1 Bacteroidota bacterium
ACTGGCTCCTGTTCTGGGCCGGTGGATTGACAGCCGTACTCCTGCCTGTACCTGAATTGGAAATTGTACCCGCAGAACTCCTCCTGCCCGCCTGATCACCAGAAGTTATTGTCTGTGACCTGCCTGTGTTGACCTGCCCGGCAGAATTTCCTGTCGGTACTGTGGTTATGGTCTCCCTTCTTGAGGGTGCCGCCCCTGTGTTTGACACTGTTGACGACACGCTCCTCCTTGATACTGTTGCATTATTCGCCGAAGGATACGGCGAACTTGGGTAGTTAAACCTGCTGCTGTTGTAAGTGCTGACCGGGTTGTTTCCGTAATAGTAGTGGTTATTGTAGGTGTTTATTACCCTGATGTTATTACCATAATGGTAGTGGCTGTAGTACCTTGTTCTGTAGCCCGGATAGTAATTCCTTACCTTAATATTTATTACCACCGGCATATAGTAGCTATGGTAGAAGGGATCGTAACCCCATGAGTATGAGCTGTAAAATGCAGGAGTGTGCCATCCGTAACCATAAAACGCCGGGTAACTCCAGGAGTACCCGTACCTGATTCCGAAACCGCCCCCGCTGTAAATCGTAAGTCCCCATGTATAAGGCTCAAAATTGTACCAGTATGATTCTGTGTACACAGGCGAGTAGTAATCAAAGGCCGAGTATGACCTGTGAAACCTGCTTATCCTTGAACTGTAGTGGTAACCGAAATCATCCATGTAATAATTATTCACCACTGTGTTACCCTGGCCGGTTATGTAAGTCTGAGGCACGCCTGCCCCGGTTCCGGCTACTGTTGCCGTGCTTATTGCCGCCGCTATCAACCAGATTGAATATTTTGCTTTCATCACTAGCCTCCTCTCTTGTTTGTCGGGTTTTTGCCTATTTTTGCGCAATCAATTTGTTTTCTGAGTTCAAAAATACAAATACCATACCAAAACAATGGCGAAGTTTTTAACAAACAGGGAGGAGAGTTATACACAATGGTACAACGATCTCGTTATTAAGGCGGGTCTGGCCGAGAACTCAGCAGTAAGGGGATGCATGGTTATCAAGCCTTACGGATATGCCATCTGGGAAAAAATGCAGGGCGAACTTGATAAGCTTTTAAAGGCTACCGGTCATGTCAATGCCTATTTCCCTCTCTTCATTCCCAAATCATTTTTCAGCCGTGAAGCAGCTCACGTAGAAGGCTTTGCAAAGGAATGTGCCATTGTAACCCACTACCGTCTTAAAAACAGCCCCGACGGAAAGGGTATAATTGTTGACCCTGAGGCAAAACTTGAAGAGGAACTCATTATAAGACCTACCTCAGAAACTATCATCTGGAATACTTATCGCGACTGGATACAGTCATACCGCGACCTTCCGCTTCTCATAAACCAGTGGGCTAATGTTGTGAGATGGGAAATGAGGACAAGACTGTTTCTCAGAACCGCAGAGTTTCTCTGGCAGGAAGGACATACCGCCCACGCTACCAGCGGGGAGGCTGTGAACGAGGCCAGGCTCATACTCGATCTTTACGCCTCATTTGTTGAAAACTATCTGGCAATTCCGGTTTTCAGGGGGCGGAAAACAGAGTCTGAAAGGTTTGCCGGGGCCGTCGATACCTACGCCATTGAGGCTTTAATGCAGGATGGCAAAGCACTACAGGCGGGAACAAGCCACTTCCTCGGCCAGAACTTTGCCAAGGCATTCGATGTAAGATTCACCGATCAGAATGGAAAACTTGATCACGTCTGGGCAACATCGTGGGGGACCTCAACAAGACTTATCGGTGCTCTTATCATGACTCACTCCGATAACAACGGACTGGTTCTTCCTCCAAAACTTGCCCCTGTTCAGGTGGTCATTGTTCCCATTTATAAGGGGGGCGAAGGCGCGGAAAGAATCAGACCATATGCAGAAAGAATTAAGGAGAGCCTTGCTAACCTGGGCATATCGGTTAAGTTCGATGATCGTGATACCCAGAAACCAGGCTGGAAATTCGCCGAATATGAACTTAAGGGAGTGCCCGTAAGAATAGCGGTTGGGCAGCGTGACCTCGAAAACAATACCGTTGAGATTGCCAGAAGAGATACGCTTGAAAAAACAACCATAAATGCCGATGCTGTAGTTGAATATGTACCTTCACTTCTCGACGAAATTCAACAGGCAATCTTCAAAAAAGCACTTAAATTCAGGGAGGAGAATACATTCACCACTGATAATTGGGATGAGTTTGTCGATATCATGGAAAACCGGGGCGGTTTTGCACTGGCTCACTTTGACGGATCAAGGGAAACCGAAGAGAAAATAAAAGATCTGACAAAGGCAACTGTCAGATGCATTCCTTTTGACAGCCACGATGAAAAGGGTAAGTGCATTCTTACGGGAAATCCTTCGGAAAGAAGGGTTCTTTTCGCCAGGGCATACTGATTTACTTGCCCTGCTGTAAAGAGAATCGTTTTTTTTCCTACATTGTGGCAAGGTTATTTACAATAGTTTACCATGCCATACAACGAAGAGATAACGGAAAAGAGGACAGCAATTGTTAAAACGCTGGCAGAAAAATCGATTCTTAAACAAAAGGTTTACGACAATACCCTTGGTGCCTTCTCTCACATTAAGTCAATACTTGCTGAAATTACCGAAAACATAAACAGGGAAGTTGCCTATCTCGATCCGCGCATCAAGCTGAATTACACCGACAGAGGAGGATTTGACGCCCAGCTCAAAGTAGCAGGCGATCTGCTTCTCTTCTCCATGCACTCAAATATTTTCGAATTTGACAGGGAGCATCCTGCATGGAAAACACCATATATTCAAAAAAACAAGCTGAACTCCTATTCAGGCATAATAAGCATATATAACTTCCTTGCCGATTCATTCAAATACTCAAGAATGGACGATCTCGGATACCTGATTGCCAGAATATTCGTTAACCACGAAAACCAGTACTTCGTTGAAGGTAAAAGGCAAATGGCACTGCTGTTCACCAACTTCGGCAGTGAGGATCTAACCAGGCAGGCTCTGACAAGAATTATATGCACAGCCGTCCAGTACAGCCTCGAATTCGACCTTCTGGTTCCTCCGTATGATGCAGTCAAGATTGCAACCGTCGGGCAAGCCGAGGCAAAAATTCAGCACTCGAAACTTGCTACAGGCAAAAGACTTGGTTTTCAGTTTAATTCCGACGATGTGCTGAACGAAACTTAATCTTGCCATGGGCAGGATAGACAACCACATTCGCAGAATATCACATATAATGGCACTATTATGTGCTGTCTTAGCATGGTCATCTGTAACAGGCCAGCAAAATCCTCCCTCCGACACTACCCTGCTGCTTCCAAAGGGCTCTCTGATCAGAACACAGGCCGGAATCACAATAATCAGCCGCGATTCCCTGTTAACCATTCCTTCGGGCCTGAAACTATCAGCCCGGCGCGACGACAACACCATCACGGTGTTTTATGACTCGCTGAAGTACAAGGCATCACGTACTGCCCTTGGAAAAAGAATCTATGATCTGGTTATTGTTGAACCTGGATCATCTGACTTAAACAGGATCAGTAACAGAAGTCTTAATGACTTCAGTGAGTATAACGGTCTTCTTGTTAATTCAATCCGTGTCATCAGCCTCCACCCGTTCGGAACAGACATATTGAATCCCGAATCGGTACCGGAAACAGTTGGCGATATATGGCTCAATAAAACCCACTGGCGAACCAGGGAAAGTATAGTTAAAAAATACCTGCTCTTCGGAACCGGTGATACACTCACCGGACTGAACCTGAGTGAAACGGAAAGGAACCTCAGGATCCTTCCTTTCCTGAATGATGCAAGAATAGTTGTTGTTCCTGTTTCTGATGCTGATGCTGAAATAATTGTAATTACTCGTGACAGTTATTCAGTTGGTGGAGATTTCGATTATCGAAGACAGGAAAAGGGAGAACTGATACTCTTCGATAATAACCTGGCCGGGTTTGCTCATTCCTTTGAAATAGGCCTGCCTTATGATTTCGATATCGGCCCCAGACCTGGTATCAGACTGAAATACAGTATTAACAATATTGCACGATCTTTTGCCAATCTGGAAATGTTCCTTCTATCAACTCCGCTTGAAAAGAACTACGGATTCAGCCTGAAAAGAGACTTTATAAGCGCTGAATCGGAATATGCAGGTGGAATTGCAATGAGGGAAGTATTTACAACAACCAGTTTTGATTCCGCATCAGTCTTCTACCCGCTGGAGTTCACTTACCAGGACTACTGGATGGCAAGATCATTCCTCCTCGACAGGGTCTCGCTTTCAAGGATTATCCTGGGGGTTCGGTACATCCACAATAATGTCTACGAACGACCCCAAATTGACCCCCTGTCATACTATTCATTACAGATGTACAGAATGTATCTGGGTTCCCTGTCATTTTCAATCCAGAAATTCTATAAAACAAGCTACATATACAATTATGGCCGAACCGAGGACATCCCATACGGGTTACTGGCAGTTCTGACCGCAGGCAGGGAGATTAATGAATTCAAAACCCGGAACTATATCGGTATGAATCTGTCAGCAGGTAATTCTCCGGGACGCATCGGTTACATAAACCTATCTGCCGGTGCTTCACTTTTCGCTGTAAACGGAGT
The DNA here is from genome assembly GCA_016868515.1 of Bacteroidota bacterium. GTDB lineage: Bacteria > Bacteroidota > Bacteroidia > Bacteroidales > VadinHA17 > SLNP01. The sequence continues at coordinate 4,626 of VGGM01000119.1, forward strand.
AACAGAACAGGGCATGATTGACCTGTCAGCAAACTATTTCACAAGCCTGATTACTACCGGAAACTGGAAAATCAGAGGATTCATAAATATCAGGCATACAGCCGGCTTCAACAGATATACTGATGAATACCTGACTCTTGGCAAGGGTAACATCGTTACCGGTTTTTCCAACGACTCGCTTAAAGGACAGACGAGAACAGTGATTAATAATGAACTGGTGGCCTTCAGCCCGTTAAAGATCTACGGATTCAGATTTACTTTCTTTGCCTTTTCCGATGTTGCCTTCCTGGGTAAGAGTACCGGCTTCAGTTCCGGCTCAACTTCTGTCAAATCAATAGGCGGCGGTATAAGATTAAGAAACAATAACCTGACTATCAGCACATTTCAACTACGATTTGCATGGTACCCAGGCATACCGCAGTTCTCCGACTACCGGTTTCTGAACCTTTCAGGCGAACAGGTACTAAGACACAGGGGGTACGATGCAGGTCAGCCTGCCGTACTGATTTATCGTTGAAAGTTGCTTTTGTCCATTACTCTTCTATATTTGTAATCTCATTCTGCAATTGGTATGATAGAGGAATTCCGGAAATATATCGCGGTAAATGAGCTTTTCCCTCCCGAAGCCAGAGTTCTGCTTGCGGTTAGTGGCGGAATTGACTCAATGGTAATGGCTCATCTTTTCCTCCGTTGCGGGTATGAATCCGGGATAGCACACTGCAACTTCAACCTCAGGGGTGACGAATCAGATGCTGATGAGAAGTTTGTAAGAGATTTTGCGATGAACCATTCCATCCCATTTTTTACCACCCGGTTCAGTACCGAAATATATGCTGCCGAAAAAGGCCTTTCAACTCAAATGGCAGCAAGGGAACTCAGATATTCATGGTTTGAGAAAATCCGCCATGATAACGGATTCAACGCAATTGCGCTGGCCCACAACCTGAATGACAACATCGAAAC
>VGGM01000120.1 GCA_016868515.1 Bacteroidota bacterium
TCTTTGGTTTCCTGAACTGTTTCAAGTGCCAGGCTTCCGAAAAGCCGGTTTGGACTAAAGAGTTTTCTGCTAAGCCAGAGTGACAGAATAAATGCCATTACCATCGATCCTATTACGATACTGAAAGCGAGCAAAGCCTCCCTTACTCCGTTTTCCGAGGGACCCCAGTTAAAGACGATCTTGTCGACCATTCCGAATGTGAGGCCGGTAAGGATACCGATTATTCCAAGGACTCCTGTAACCCCGAAGCCGGGTATTGCAAATATTTCAACAGCCACCAGGATAATACCGGCAATAAATACAATAATATGCCAGTTTGATGCCAGGCCCTCGAGATACATTGGAGCGAAGTATAAAACGGCTGCAGTGATTGCTGCAATAAGCGGGAATCCGACGCCCGGTGTCTGCAGTTCGAAATAGATTCCGCCAATGATCACCAGTATCAGTAATCCCGATACAGCCGGGTTAACAAGGAGCTGAATAACCCTTTCAAGGGCTGTTGGTTTGAATTCGGCAATTCTATATTCGGTAATACCTGCTCTTTCAAGCACTTCGGCCACCGAAGTGGCTTCCCCTTCGCAATAACCAAGTCTGATTGCTTCGAGTGTTGTAAGAGTAAGCACCTGGCCGGTGTCAATCACTCCCTCCACCATTACTTTCGGGTCGACCATTGCCTGGGCAATATCGGGGTCGCGGTGCCATACCCAGGTGGTATCGCCATCTTTAACGACCGGTTTTTTTCCATGGGCTTCGGCGGTGGAACGCATCATACCGCGCATGAATGACTGGTATTTATCGGGGACCTGCTGGCCCGTCTGGTCAACTACTGTGGCGGCTCCGATTGAAGCACCGGGACGCATATAGATGCTGTCGGCAGCTATTGATATCAGAGCACCCGCCGATATTGCCTGATTGTCAATAAAAACGAGAACCGGAATACCGGCATTCAGTATTTTCGTGCGAATAGAATCGGCATAATCAACCTGTCCGCCGTAGGTATTCATATGAATCAGTATGTATTCTGCTCCGAGAGCTTCAGCCTCCTCAAAGCTTTTCTGTGTGGTTCTCCATACAGGGGCCGCTATCATTTTCCTGATATCAAATTTGTAAACGACGGTCTTCTGCTCCTGTCCGGCAGCCGTGCGGGGCAGTATCAGACCAGCCAGCACGAACGCAATCATGATTGCTGTTCTCATATAAGTTCAGTGTTTTAGTGTATTTAGGAATCCGAGAAAGAGTTCCATTGCCCTTTTCTTCGGTTCATCAAATTCATAATCAATATTTGTGGAAAGATAACCAACAATTTCTTCATCGGGCAGCGATCCGCCTTTATTCATCTCCCTGACGGCCTGCCTGATGTTTTTCAGCCCTTTTTCCAGTGAGCGATTGAAATCACCGATAAATTCCCGGCCCGGATGGATTGTGGCTACCCAGGCAGCAAATACAAATGGTAATCCGGTAAAGAGGTTCCATTCGTGTCCCAGATCGTAACCATACCTGAATCTGTTTTCCATTCCGAAACACTGGTCGCCTATCATTACAACTGCCTCGCCGGGCCCGATTGAATCGTAAATAAAGGTCTCATCAGGCTGGTGCCATTTAAATTCTCTTTTCCAATGGTATTTTGCCAGAACCATGGCCAGGCTGACTGATGTGACCGACCTGTGGTCGAGCCAGACCATGCCGACATCCTCAATTTTACTGTTGCTCAGGAACATTACTGTTCTGACGGAACCCCTGGTTCCGATACAATAATCACCTGTGATATGGTATTTTTCAAGCTGAGGTATGGCGGCAACAGGCAGCAATCCGATATCGGCTTTGCCACCGGCAATTTTCGCGGCTATACCTGTGGGGTGATCGAAATCGATATCGACAAGCGGGGCCACAGGTCCGTTAAGGAGGCCCCAGTTAAGGGGTATGCTGTTGGCGTATTTGACTGTCGATACTCTAATTTTCTTCATTACTTTGTTGCTGGCTGAATAGACGGATTAGTGACTGCTAAATTAAGGGTTTTAATTTTTTTACACCGGGCTAAAAGACTATTTTTGCGATTGTAATGATATAACAAACGTAAACATAAACTGTTTGAAATGGACCTCAGCCCATTGACAGCAATATCGCCGGTTGACGGCAGGTACAGGAGCAAGACTGCCGATCTAGCCAGGTATTTTTCAGAGTATGCCCTGATGAAGTACAGGGTGATGATTGAAATTGAATATTTTATATGCCTCTGCGAATCGGGAATTGGTGGTGTAGACGACTTTGACAAGAGGAATTTCCCTGTACTGAGGGACTTCGCTATAAACTTTTCGGAGAGTGATGCGGAGGAGATTAAAGAGATTGAGAAGACCACCAACCATGATGTCAAGGCGGTTGAATACCTTCTGAAGAAGAGGTTTAATGATGGCGGCTATGGGAAGTGGACTGAGTTCATTCACTTCGGGCTTACATCGCAGGATATTAACAACACGGCTGTACCTCTTTTGCTGAGGGACTTTATGGATACAATCTATAAGCCACAGTTGTTTGAGCTAAGGGAGAAGATTGCCGGTCTGGCCGATGAGTGGAAGGATATACCGATGCTTGCCCGGACCCATGGTCAGCCCGCCTCGCCCACGAGGCTTGGCAAGGAGTTTGAGGTTTTCGTGGCACGACTCGACGAGCAGACAAAGTATTTCAACACCATACCGTTCTCGGCCAAGTTCGGGGGTGCTACCGGCAACCTCAACGCTCATGTGGTTGCCTACCCCGACGTCGACTGGAGTGAATTCGCCGACTATTTTGTGAATGATATACTTGGACTGACAAGGTCGAAACCTACCACACAGATTGAGCACTATGACAACCTTGCAGCGCTGTTTGACAATATCAGGAGAATCAATACCATACTGCTCGATATGTCGCGTGATATATGGTCCTATATTTCGATGGACTATTTCACCCAGAGAATCAAGGCCGGTGAGATAGGTTCTTCGGCCATGCCTCATAAGGTTAATCCGATTGATTTTGAGAATGCGGAGGGAAATATCGGGTATGCGAATGCCATATTTGCTTTCCTTGCAGAGAAGCTTCCTGTATCGAGATTGCAGAGAGACCTTACCGATTCAACGGTAATTCGAAACATCGGTGTCCCGCTTGCTCATACAACGATTGCTTTCGGTTCCCTCATGAAAGGCCTTGATAAGCTCGTTGTGAATGAAGAGAAGATAAACCGCGACCTTACAAACAACTGGGCAGTGGTAGCCGAAGCCCTCCAGACAATACTCAGAAGGGAGGGGTACGTTAATCCGTATGAGGCCCTGATGAAACTGACCAGAACCGGCGATGCCATAAGCAGGGAGACTATTGCCAGGTTCATTGACGGTCTGGATGTGGAAGAGAACATAAGGGCGGAACTAAGGGCCGTTACACCCTTCAACTATACCGGAATCTGACCTGCCCTATGCCGAAGTCGAGTATACGTGTTCTTCACGGGTTTCTGAAACCCTACAGGTGGGCAGTGGTGAAGAACTTCTCCTTCAACATTCTGAGCGCCCTTTTTGCACTCTTCACGCTTACATTGGTGGTACCCTTCCTTCAGGTGCTGTTCGATAGTATTGAGGAGGTGTCGCATCCTGGTAATTTTGAGTTCACTACGGCATATTTTAAGGGTTTGCTCGACTATTACTTCTTCCATTTCATTGAGAGATACGGACCGGCTAAGTCGTTGCTGCTGGTTGGCGGACTGGTTGTTGTAGCCAGCCTGTTCAAAAACGGATTTATCTTTCTTGCAAACAACAGTATGGCCTTTATAAGGGCTGCAACGGTAAGGGATATCAGAAGCAGGATATATAAAAAGGTGCTAAGACTTCCGCTAAGTTATTTTTCGGAGGCGCGTAAGGGCGATGTTCTGACCAGGATGTCAAATGACGTCCAGGAGATTGAGACTTCGGTAATGGCTTCGCTCAACATGTTCCTGCGCGACCCGTTCTATATAGTTATCTTCCTTGTTTATCTCTTTGCGATAAGCTATCAGCTTACTCTTTTTGCCCTGGCCATGCTGCCGTTCAGTGGCTGGTTCATCGGGAAGATTAGCAGGTCACTCAGGACTGCCAGCTTTGCAGGACAGCAATATCTGGGGAGCCTGCTCTCGGTAGTTGAGGAGACACTTTCAGGCCTCAGGATCATTAAGGGGTTTAATGCTGAGGAGAAAATGACCCGGCAGTTTAACGGTTCGAACGAAAAGTATTCACGCATATTCAGAAGGGTAACCAGGAAGAACTATCTTGCCTCACCCCTGAGCGAATTCCTTGGTACACTCGTTGTTATGATCCTTATGTATGTTGGAGGATCGCTTGCACTGAACGAGACAGGATCGATGACGCCCGACAGACTGATAGCTTTCATTATCGTTTTTTCACAGATTATCCCTCATGCAAAGGCTATTACCACGGCATGGTTCAACGTTCAGAAGGGCATGGCTTCGGTTCAGAGGATAAATGGGATTCTCGATGCCGATGATAAGATTCCCGAAAAGGCTGATGCCTTGCCGGTGAGGGGTTTCGGTAAATCGATTGAATTCAGGGATGTGACCTTTGCCTACAGCGGCGATCCTGTGCTTACTGATATCAATTTGAAGGTACTTAAGGGTCAGACGGTTGCTGTTGTTGGTCGCTCAGGTGGGGGTAAGTCGACACTGGTTGACCTGATACCAAGGTTTATGGACGTTGACGCAGGCGCGATACTTGTTGACGGTGTTGATATTCGCGACCTTAAGCTGCGCGACCTGAGAAGTATTATGGGCATTGTAAGCCAGACTCCGATTCTTTTCAATACAACTTTCGCCGAGAATATTGCTTTCGGGGTTGAGAATGCAACCTCCGGGATGGTCGAAAATGCAGCCCGGATCGCCAATGCCCATGGTTTCATAATGGAGAATCCCGGAGGATACGATTATGTTGTGGGAGAGGGAGGAAATAAGCTCAGCGGTGGTCAGAGGCAACGCATCAGCATTGCCCGGGCAATTCTTGCCAATCCCCCGGTGCTCATTCTCGATGAGGCCACATCATCGCTCGATACCGAGTCGGAGAGACTGGTTCAGGACGCAATAGTCAGGCTGATGGAGAACCGTACCTCAATTGTGATTGCCCACCGCCTGTCAACAATCCAACATGCCGATGTGATTGTGGTTCTCGAGGAGGGCCGTATTGTGGAAACAGGAACTCACAAGGAACTCCTTGAAGTCGAAGACGGACTTTACCGGAAGCTGCATGCAATGCAGATGTTTTGAAGGTATCGGGTATCGGGTTTAAGGTTCACCTCGGCTTCGGCTGCTCCCTATGGTCGCGAACTCGCCTTAGTCTCGGTTCGGGTTCCGGATTTATTTCTGACTTCAATTGTTGATTTCGAAAGAACACTACTTTTGTTTCGTAATTTTACGAAATACAAAATGCTATGCCGGCTAAGATAAACCGGTACACCGAAAACCAGGGGAAAATTGCCCGTTACTCTAAGGCTCTGGGTCACCCGGCACGGGTCTTTATAATGGACTACCTGGTGAGGAATACA
>VGGM01000121.1 GCA_016868515.1 Bacteroidota bacterium
ATCGAGAATTGAATGTAGAGGAAGGGGTCCTGACGAATGTGTGGCTTTCAGTGAAATAGGAATCGATGAGCCTAATAGAGAGGTCCTTGTGCCAGATTATTTATTTTCAAAGGTTCTGGTTTATGATTTTGATGGAAATCTTAAGAGGATTCTGAAGACAAACTACAGGATTAATTCAATTCAGGTTGAAGACACTCTATACTTTCTCCGGCTGGAGCCAAAGGTATTTGCAGGAAAAGATATCCGTTGCGTTGTTGCAGTTAACAGGGATTTTGAGATTGTCAGAGACAGTATTAGCTGTATTACAACACCGGCATTAGACTATATTATCGGGTCCCATTTTACCGAAAGCAATAATGGAGTATACATTAATGAGCCATATAATGATACCCTTTTCTCGATCAACACAGAGTTGCAAAGTATACCGGTGGTATCGATAAATAGAGGGAAGTATTCACCACCCCCAGAAATAATCAAGAATATTTCGAATTATATATCCCTTTCTGACAAATATGTTTTTTCCTTATACTATTTCGTTGACTTCCCGGATTGTTATTTCAGAATTATGTTCAATCAGGAATATATAATTGGTAAAGTGTCGATGTTAAGCGGAAGGAGTAATATATTTTACAGGGCAAATTATATAAGCGGAGGTTATACGGATGATATTGAGGGTGGTCCGGATGTTTTACCCAGAATGTCATTTCGGTATGGAATTCAATACTCCATTATAGAACCCTTGCATCTCTTTAGAAATGAATATAATAGTGTAATTCCAGGGTCAGATTTATCAAAGCTGAAAGAAGTCGTAAAACGCGATGACAATCCAATTCTCAGGATATTTTGGCCCAGGTAGTTGGGAAGGGGGCGGATAAGGGCATACAAGGGCGTACAAGGGCGTACAAGGGCGTATAGGGAAAAGGGGCGTAAAAGGCGTAAAAGGGCGTAGAAGGGTGTAGAAGGGTGTAAAGGGGGTGCTGGCTTCAGCGCTGGAGGGATGCGAGTTCGGCGGCTATTACAGAAACATCATCAAACATTGAGGGGTTGTTGTCGGGGATGCCGAGTTCGGCGATAAGGGATTCTATATTGCTGCCTATGGGAAGGGTGTTGCTTATGTTGCTGATAATATATTTTGTCCCTATGTCGGTGCCGTCGGCCTCCTTCAGTTCGGAAAGACCGTCGGTGTAGCAGACTATCTTCGAAGGATTGTCAATGGTGAGCGTTTCAACATTAATCATCGGTATTTCGTCGAGCATACCTACACCCACACATGAAGCCCCGAGATGACGCACCTCGCCGGTAACGGTGTCGTAAAGAACCGGGGGGTTGTGGGCCGCGTTGACAAACTCGAGCTGGCCTGTTTCAGTGTCGTACCTGCCCACGAAAACCGTAATGAACTTCTCACCAGCTGCGTTTACAACCACAATACCGTTAAGTTTGTGAACGAGGGTGTCGAGTCCGATGGTGTCGGTAAACAGCGCCCTGAAGCTGGCCTGGAAGTTTGACATCAGAATGGCGGCCGAGATCCCTTTGCCCGAAACGTCGGCAATGCAGAAGCCATACCTTGTGGGTGAAAGCCTTATGCAGTCGTAGTAGTCGCCCCCCACCTCGTAGTGCGAGTGGTAATAGCCGGTAACCTTAAGCATGCTGGTGGCCGGGAGGTTACGGTTGTCGGGAATCAGCATGCTCTGCATGCGGGCCGCAAGCTCAAGCTCTTTTTTTATGGCTTCCTGCCTCAGGCTCTCCTTATGAAGCCTGATATTCTCGATGGCAACAAGTATAATACTCGATATCGTCTGGATAAAGTTGAGGTGCTTGATAACGGGACTAACACCCTCGCCCTCCTCGTCAATGTCGCCGATAATCACGTAGGCCAGGGGCTGGTTGTTGTTGAATACAGGTATTATAATGTCGACAGCCTCAAACCAGTCGTCGGTAATGTCAAACGAAATATCTTCAAACTGCAGAAGGTGCTTTTCGGGGTCGATGTCCGAGGCAGTCTTTTCGGGAAACCCGGCGTTGAGCAGGCATTCCCACCCCAGGCTGTACTTGTAGATAAGTATTTTACCTATGCCCAGGTTTTCACGCAGTATCTCCTCATACCTTGCCAGCAGCCCCTCAACGGGCAGGTTTGCATTGATCGACAGGGTAACGTCAAGCAGAGCGTCGAGTTTGAATTTCGACAGCTTAAGCCTGTCCTTTTTCGATGACCTTCCCTGTTCTTCCGTCATCGGCCTAAGCTTTCACCCTTTCGGAGTATGATTTATCGCGCGTGTCGACCTTGATTTTATCGCCAACATTCACAAACAGGGGAACCATAACGGTGGCTCCCGTCTCAACCTTAGCAGGCTTAAGGGTATTTGTGGCGGTGTCGCCCCTGACCCCCGGCTCGGAATAGGTGATTTCGAGAACCACAAACGGCGGCAGCTCAACAGCCAGGATATTCTCGGTGTCGGCATGCACCACAATCTCAACGTACTGCCCCTCCTTGTAGAGGTCCTGGTTGTCAATCATCGATTCCTGAACGGTAATCTGCTCGTAGGTCTCGTTGTGCATAAAGTGATAAAACAGTTCGTCGCGGTAGAGAAACTGGTAGGGTCTTCTCTCAACCCTGGCCACATTGACCTTCACCCCGGAGGTAAAAGTATTCTCAAGCACTCTGCCAGTGGTCAGGCTCTTGAGTTTTGTGCGGACGAAGGCAGGTCCCTTGCCAGGTTTAACATGCTGAAACTGTACGATGGAACACAGGTCATTATTGTATTCAATTACCAGCCCGTTCCTGAAATCAGCTGTTGTAGCCATAAAAATGATAGGTGTTATATGTATTAATTATTTAATATTCAACGGATAAGCCAGTCCCTCGTAAGCCATCAGGTTCACTGAGAACGACCCTACAAATATATCAAAACGAATCTTAACCGGTAAATAATTTTTATCGGCCGAAAACCACACCGACATATCGTCCTGTGTTTTGAACAACCTGCCCACCTCGGTAACGGGATTGAACTTATGGCACAGAATACGGCCCGATTTTGTCTTAATCTCCTCGGTTCCCGCATAGCGCATACGTATGGGGTAGAATTCGTCGGTGAACCAGGTGTTGATGGTAATCACCTGGCCCGGTTTGAAGGTTCCCGCATTGGGCATATACTGTTTTCTGAACCAGTAGAAACAGCTGAGTATGTCGTGAATTCCCTTTTCGGTTATATGGGTTCCGGTGAGGTCGCTCAGCAGAATGGCCGAGTCGCCGCGGGTGGTATGGTCGAACAGCACCTCGTTGTACCGTTTGTATTTACCCTCGCTTATGTTGCGTATCGATTTCAGCGGCAGCTCCGTAGCCGGGTCGATAAAACTCTCGTACACATCCCGCACCTTGTACACCGCGTCGGCCATACCAGTGGTCTGCGCCCGCATTGCCGAATGCCACACCTGCTGCCCGTCGAGCGTTGCCTCCCTGATCTCAAGCGTGGCGATGCCGCCGTTTATTACGCCATAGTGAATAAGGTAGGTGGCCTTTTCTCCCGGTTTATAGGGGGAACCGGGGCTTTGCGGGAACACGGGGCCGCCACACAGCAGAAGCGCCATAATTGCGCCGGAAGCAACGCGGTGTCTCATTTCATGATGCATTTTCAGGTTAAAGAGAAAAAAACGTGCCACAATTTCTACGGGATAAGTTTTTTTGGTATGGTGGCAAGAAAATCCTTCAGGTAATAAGGTTCGAAATAGGCTACATCCTCAAACCTGGCGGCATCGAGCGACCGGAACACCGGAATGCGCATGGCTGCGGCCGACGGAAATACATCGGCCACAAACAGGGCGTTGGGGTGACTGATCAGTTCCCTGCATTTATCAGAGCCGTTTCCGAAGAACACCACCCGGCCCCGGGCCAGCAAACCGCTGAACGAGCTGGTGTCAATTACAGAGGCCTCAACTTCGCCGATAACCGAACCGTGGCGGCCGATAACCGAGTGGTACACCTCCATCCGGCGCGCGTCGATCATCGGAACGAAGAAAATCTCATCCTCCTGACGGGCATATTCAGGGTAAGTCAGCATCAGCGAGTGGTACATCGACTCCATGGTGTCGGCCGATATAAGCGGCACCCCGGCGCCGTAAGCTACCCCCTTGGCCAGCGACACGCCTATGCGGAGGCCGGTGTACGACCCCGGACCGCGGCTCACGGCCACTGCAGCCAGTTGCGCGGCACCTGTGCCTTCAGCCTCAAGAACCTCCTTAACATATACTGCCAGCAGCTTCGAGTGGGCCCTTTCATCGCCGCTCTCACGTATCTGTGAAACCGAATCGCGGCTGCAAATTGCCACCGAACAAACCCCCGTGGCCGATTCAATGCATAGCACTTTCTGCCGTGCCCCGATGTAATCCTTTTCTCCTGCTGTCATCATTTCCTGTTATCTCTTCATCACTGTTGCGCCAGGCTGCATTGAGCCGCTGTAGAAACCAAGCATCTTCACAGAGAAGATATACTGAAATTCGGCCTGTAATAGCTCCGACTCGGCAGCAAGCAGGAATGTCTTTACAGTACTGTACTCCGATGAGGTCATATCACCGGCCCTGAACCTCTGTCCGGCGTAACTGAAGGCTTCACGTGCAGCTGCGGCCGACCTCCCGGCGGCATCGCGCCGCTTCAGCGCCGCCTGTGCATCAGCCGAAATAAGCGAAATCTCACGCAGCAGTTCCTTTCTGGCCTCAACGGCGGCCAGTTCCTGCTTCATCAGTTCCAGACCCGAGTTCCTGATTCCGGTTCTTGTCTGCCAGCCGTTAAGTACCGGAACCGAGAGGTTGAATCCCACCCCGTACCTGATATTGTCGGTAAGCTGGTCGGCCGGAGGATAGAAGCCGTAAACCGGATTGGCCGGGTCGTTGTTAAGGAGCCGCCGGCGGGTGTCTGCAAAGCCGGTGCTGAAGGCGCTGCTCACCATAAGTTTCGGACTCTGCTGACCCTTCGCTATTTTCAGGTCGGAGCCCGCTATATCAACCATAGCCTCAGCCTTCTTCAGTGCCGGCCACCATTGCAGGGCTGCTGTGTAAACCGATTCGGCATCGGGGGGGAGGGTAGCCTCTCCGGCGGTATCTTCCGGCGGTGCTGATATATCGAAGCCTCCGGCTGTGTCGAGGTTAAGAAGGTGGGCAAGGCTGAGAAGTGATATGCGGTGCTGATTCTGCATCGATACCAGGTGAAGTTCCTCACGGGCGGCCTGTGCCTCAATGTCGAGCAGACTTCCCTGCGTGAGCCTGCCTGCGTTAACCATTGCAGAGGTATGGACCTCCTGTTCACGGGTGGCAGCAAGCTGAGCAGCGGCAATGGTGATAAGCTCCTTCGACAGAAGTACCTGAAGATAGTTATGTAATACGTTGAGGGTAATGTCGTTACGGAGAATTCCCAGCGCCCCTTCCGATGCCTCCAGCTCGTACCGGCTGCGGAGAATGCGGTTATAGCTGACGAGTCCGTTG
>VGGM01000122.1 GCA_016868515.1 Bacteroidota bacterium
GATAACCGAGTCTTCGGGCGATTCGCCCTGGTCGACCTTGCCACCGGGGAACTCCCACTTTAAGGGGTGATCACTCTTTACCCCCCTTTGAACAACCAGAACATCGAGCTCCTCGTTTCTTATAACCGCACACGATACCTCTGTCATTGCTGCAAAAACGAACCCAGGTCGCAGTAAGCCGGGAGATTTTCAAGAAAAGTAAATTTTGAAGCGCCGCTGTCAGTAATTCTGCAGGCAAAATGCATCACACCGTTGGTAACAATCAGCATAGGTACATTAAGCTTCAGATTATAGCTGAACACCTGATCAAATACGGAGGAGTCGATCCTTACGTTTGGTGCCTTGCATTCAACCACCATTACCGGAACTCCCTTTCTGTTATGAACAAGTATGTCGGTTCTTCGGCTCAGGCGGTTCCACCTGTGTTTCCTTTCTACTGAAATCAAACCTACAGGGTAGCCAAGTACCCTTACCAGATAAGTTATAAAGTTCTGTCGCACCCACTCTTCCGGGGTTAGCCTGACAAACTTCTTCCTTACCGGATCGAAAATCTTCCTGAAACCATCTTCTTCAATGATTCTGAATGAATATCCCGGCAGGTTCAACTGTTTCACAACTTTTATTGTATTTTTGGATGCAGAATTGCCGGCTACCCCGCCGGCATCAATTGCAAATATAGCTAAATTATTAAGCTTGCCCGACATGAAAACCAAAGAGGAAATAGTAACCAACTGGCTCCCGCGATATACCGGGAAGGGTGTTGATTCATTCAGCAAATTCATACTTCTTACCAACTTCCAGCTTTATGTTGAACTGTTCGCGAAGTGGAATAATGTTGAGGTTGAAGGCCGCTCACGGAATATGCCCAGTGCCACACACAATGGCATCACAATTATCAACTTCGGAATGGGAAGTCCCAACGCCGCCACAATTATGGATCTGCTTAGCGCGGTGGAACCACAGGCCGTGCTCTTTCTCGGAAAATGCGGAGCGCTGAAGGCAAAAAACGAACTGGGCGATTTCATCCTCCCAATTGCAGCTATACGAAGTGACGGTACTTCAAATGATTACCTTCCTCAGGAAGTCCCTGCTCTGCCTGCCTTCAAACTGCAGATAGCGGTATCGGCAACAATAAACCGCATGAATAAAGAGTACTGGACCGGGACAGTGCTCACAACCAACAGAAGGGTGTGGGAATATGACGACCGTTTCAGGAAGTATCTGGTGAAAACAAGAGCACACGCCATTGACATGGAAACAGCAACAATATTCACGGTGGGTTTCGCAAATGAAATACCATCGGGCGCCATTTTGCTGGTTTCTGATCAGCCTATGATCTCAACCGGTATCAAAACCGAGGAGAGCGATAAAAGAGTCACCGACCAGTTTGTTGATGATCATCTGCGCATCGGTATCGAGTCGCTCAGGGAAATAATTAACAATGGCATTTCTGTCAAACATCTCAGATTTTAATAATGTCATCCAGTTGCGATTCCATCCTCGCCGATCTGAGGAAGAAGATTTACAGACCAGTATATTTCCTTGCAGGTGACGAACCATTCTATATCGATCTTATATCAAAATTCATTGAGGAGAATGTACTTGATAAGGCTGAGCGAGACTTCAACCAGATAATCCTTTACGGTGACGACACCACTGTACCCGGGATTATTGAAGTGTCGCGCCGGTTCCCGATGATGGCCACCCACCAGGTAATTATTGTAAGAGAAGCACAGTCATTAAAAAAAATTGAAGAACTGGCAATCTACACCGAAAACCCCCTGTCGTCAACAATACTGGTTATAAACTACAAGTATAAAACCCCCGACAAGCGGACGAAACTTTATAAATCACTTGAAACAAAAGGCGTCTATTTTGAATCCCCCCGCCTGCGTGATTACCAGGTTCCGCCCTGGATAAAGGAGTACCTTATGGCAAAGGGAGTCGGGATTGAAACCGACGCAGGGGCACTGCTCACCGAGTACCTGGGAACCGACCTCGGAAAAATAGCCAATGAGCTGGACAAACTGATTATTTCTCTCCCGGCCGGGAAGCCGGTTATAACAATGGGACTTATTGAAAGGAATATCGGAATAAGTAAGGACTTCAATAATTTCGAACTTCAGAAGGCCCTGGGAGAAAAAAACATCGAAAGGGCCAACAGAATTATAAGGTACTTTGCCGATAATCCGAAGGATAACCCTGTCACCCTTACTATTTCATCGCTCTTCTCATTCTTCAGTAAACTGCTTATCTTCCACTCTTTAGCCGATAAAAGCAAGAACAGTGTTGCCTCTGCCCTGAAGATCAATCCATATTTCGTGAGAGAATATGAGACTGCGGCCAGAAACTACAACCTCTCAAAAGTGGTATCGGTTATCGGACTATTAAGGACCTTTGATATGAGATCGAAAGGGGTGGGCGATGCCGGCACTCCGTCGGGAGACCTGCTCAAGGAGCTGGTTTTCAGTATACTACACTAACAATATCTCTAGTTCATTTCCGGTGACTCCGGGAAATCGGCCCATATCCGGTATTTTTTGTTAATGCTTCTCAGAATCTCCCTCCATGAATCCTCTCCCCTGCTCTTCATTATAGTTTCCGGTTTAACCCTGGCTATAACCCATGAGTTTTCAGTAAGCTCCTTCTGTAACTGACCCTGACTCCATCCCGAATAGCCGAGAAAAAACCTTATCTGATTTTTCCTTATCGAACCTGTGGCACTCAGTTTTCTGATTTCATCCAGATCGCCACCCCAGAATATGTTATCCCTTACCCAGAAACTACCGGGGATCAGGTCGCCAAGGGTATGCAGGTAATGAAGGGTATTCGAGGCAACAGGACCACCCATTGAAATGGTATCGCTGAGGCTTTCCAGACCCTCAATGGTTTTCTCAATTCTGATATCGAGAGATTTGTTTATAATGAACCCTACGCTGCCCTCATCGCTGTGATCGACAAGATAGACTACACTCCTGTTGAAAAAGGTATCTGCCAGAAAGGGTTCTGAGATGAGTATCCTGCCCTTCTCGGCAATCTTATCCTCAGGATTAATTGCAAAAAAATCGAGTTCCTTTTCCATGCTATGGTAATTATTCTGCAAAATAGTAAAACTGCCGCGAAGTCGAAGAAAGACCACTGATGAATAACACAAAACATGCCAACTATGTTGTAAAGAAGTCTCCTTTTCCGGGAAATAGTTTAAATTGCGCCACTCATAATTGTTATAACCATTTACAGCCGTATGACAACTTCCGGAAACAGTATCAAAAACCCTACCCTGCTTCAGGCGCTCATCCCTGTTGTTTTTCTTATGGTCTTTATCACCTTCAATGTCAGACTGTTTGAGGATACCCTGTCAGGCGCGAACCAGATTGCACTGATACTGGCATCGGCCATCGCCGGTGTGATTGCTGTTAGTCTTGGGCATAAGTGGCTGGATGTCAGAGCTAAAGCAATAGACAGTATCAGTTCTGCAATGCCCTCCATACTCATTCTGTTCCTGATAGGTTCACTGGCTGGCACCTGGATGATAAGCGGCGTGGTTCCGATGCTCATTTACTACGGGCTTCAGATACTTAACCCGAAGATATTCCTTTTTGCGACAGTAATAATCTGCGCTATGGTATCGCTAGCCACGGGCAGTTCATGGTCAACTGTGGCAACCATAGGCGTCGCACTTCTCGGAATCGGAATCACTCTGGGCATTAAGGCCGGGCTGGTAGCCGGGGCGATCATCTCGGGTGCCTATTTCGGAGACAAAATGTCGCCACTTTCCGATACAACAAATCTCGCGCCCGCAATGGCAGGAACCGATCTGTTCACCCATGTTAAGTATATGTTACAAACAGCCCTGCCGGCTCTGCTAATAAGTCTGGTAATATTTCTTGTTTTGGGGTTCACAATCGATTTTGAGGCAGCGCAGACTGACGTTACAGCGGTTTTATCGGCAATAAAAGAGACCTATTACATCTCACCGGTATTGCTGCTGGTTCCTGCCCTGCTTATTGTGGTAATAATACGGAAAGTACCACCTCTGCCTTCATTGCTTTTTGGGACACTGCTGGCAGCCGTCTTTGCCGTTATCTTCCAGCCCAAAATTATAAGCATGGTTGCCGAGTCTCTTAGTGGAAGCGGAGAGAATCCGGGTTCTTACCTCAGGCAATCTTATATCGCCATAATGGGATCGATGTTCGGCAGTGTGTCGGTTGTTACGGAAAACGAAACGGTAAATGACCTTCTCTCCACAGGGGGAATGGCAGGCATGCTGAATACTGTATGGCTTATTCTTACCGCAATGGTTTTCGGCGGAATCATGGAAGCAGCCGGATTGCTGATGAAGATAACACAGTACATCATGAAACTCGTTCATAATGCCGGCTCGCTTGTGGGTTCTACAATTGCCACCTGTATCTTTTTCAATCTCACCGCCTCAGACCAGTATCTTGCCATAGTGGTTCCGGGACGGATGTTCTCAAAACTATACCGCGATATGGGTTACAAGCCCGAGTTACTGAGCCGCTCGCTTGAGGGAGGAGGCACCGTTACTTCGGTTCTTATACCATGGAATACCTGCGGCGCGACACAATCAAAAGTACTCGGCGTACCTGTTTGGGAGTATGCCCCATATGCATTCTTTAACCTCCTCAGTCCGCTTGTGAACATATTTCTGGCAGCTTTCAGAATAGGAATAAGAACGATTCCTCCCGACCAGTTGGAAGAAAAACCGGAACAGGGCATTGAGAGATCAGACGTCTAATACCTGGGGTATTTCTCAGGATAAGCCTCATTCATTATCTCATAAACCTTCTCGAAAATATCCTCGGCGTTGGGCTTCGAGAAATAATCCCCATCGGTAGTGTAGGCCGGACGGTGTTCCCTGGCAGCCAGAGTATGCGGCTGACTGTCGAGGTACTGCCACCCCCCCTGCTTCTCAAGTACCTGCTGCATCATGAATGCAGTGGTTCCGCCCGGAACATCTTCATCAAGGAACAGAACCCTGCCTGTCTTCCTTAGCGAAGCTATGATGGTTCCGGAAAGGTCGAACGGAACAAGCGTCTGTACATCTATCAATTCTGCATGTATTCCATGAAGTACCAGCTGTTTAACCGACTCAACGGCAACCTTAATCGTTGAACCATACGAAACAATAGTAATGTCATTACCTTCCTGCAATATTTCCGGCACTCCAAGAGGCAACCTGTATTCGCCGATATTATCGGGAAGCCTTTCCTTAAGACGATACCCGTTGAGAGGCTCTATAACCACGCCAGGGTCCTGTCCTTCCATTAAGGTATTATAGAATCCGGCAGCCCTGGTCATATCTCTGGGTACACAAACGTAAACACCTCTTACAGAGTTTATCAGCATACTCACCGGCGAGCCCGAATGCCAGATGCCTTCAAGCCTGTGACCACGGGTACTTATTATTACCGGGGCAATCATTCCTCCAGCGGTACGGTA
>VGGM01000123.1 GCA_016868515.1 Bacteroidota bacterium
GAAACCGGCATAAAGTCAAAGCCTGCTCCGAGAAGCGGGTAGTTAATGCCCCAGTTGGGTTCGACGGTTCCTCCGTTTGAAATATGATTATAGCTGAATGTGAACCTGCCTGATATGTTCTCATTCAGCCTCATATTCAAGCTGGTACTCAGCATGGCAATAAAGGCAATGCGGGAACCGAAAAAAAAGTTACGGGGATTGGTAATTTCGTCATATATGGTTGTCTGGTATGAAAAACCGGTTCCAAACCGCACGGCAAGGCTGGTTCTCCTTCCTGCTCCAATAAAAGGCTCAATGTAAGGGTAAATGGCAAAGGCCTTACCCACCTCGCTACTGGCAAAATCGACATAATGAAGGGCTGCTCCCACCCTTGGATAGCAGAAACAATAACTCCATACATCCTCCGAAGTAAGGTGCAGGGCAATGTTTAGTTCAACCGACCGCGGATTCGTATGCGAAAGGGGTTCAATAATCCGCGCATGCGGTATTATGAATCCATATGAAGCATGCACACCCGCCACAACCGGATTGAAGCGGGATGCAGGCAGCTGTCCCTGAAGCAGGCAGAATGAGTGAGCCGCAACAATAATACAATAAAGCCTGATCTTCCCTGTCGCCGTGCTCCGTGTCATATTCAACAAACCTTACTTCTGTTAATCAATTAACAAATGCCGTTTACGCTAGAGATGGTTTTTAAATCAGCCTGCCAAAAAACACCCATATATCAATCAGGGCAAAGAATAACAGCTGAATTAAATAAACCGGCATTGCATTTATGTTTCTGGTATTTACCCGGTTCAATCCAATAAACAGGATAAATGAGAATGACAGGAGGAACCAGGCGACGTAATTCTGAACCGGCACCGACGTTCCGCTCCAGCTCCACATTTCGAGTGCAATTGCCGAAGGTTCCAGCACAAAATCATAGAGCACCATAAGCAGGCCTCCAAGCAGTGCGGTCATCAGGGCAGGTGCATTTGTGAAGGCCCTTGCCGGCAGGGTTGATCCGGGCAGTTTTCCGAAAAGGGAAGCTGCCACAGAATGACATGCATATACAAGGACAATCCAGTTGACACCTATCATCAGCGGGGTATTAATCACCGCTGGTCCGAGTGTCGGTCCGTATTTATACTCGCCAAAAATCAAACCCGTATTTACTCCCAGTGCCTCAATGAAGAATGAGAGCAATCCCACAAGGGTAAGTGAAACAACAGTGCGTACATTCCATCCTGAATGGCTGTAGAACAGCAACCCCGCAACCACCAGCAGGTTTATGGGAGTAATGAGCTTAAACCATGGCCGGGTAACCGGAATCAGCATTCCGGCAAGCCCAACCGCATAGATCCACAGCAACTCCTTTGTAAAACTTCTTTTCACTTGCATATTTCAGTTTTAAGCATCCGGCACCAGGCCGGCAACTATTCCAGCCGATGCAAGGCACAGCGGTATACCGCCACCCGGATGAACACTGCCACCTGTAAAAAAGAGGTTTTCGAAGCGGCTCCTCTGGTTGGGGTGCCGCCTGAAAGCCGAAAATTTACTGTTCGAACTGCTCCCATACAGCGAACCGCGGTATGAAACCGTCTTCTCCTCAATGCCCCTCGGGTCAAGTACTCTTTCAACCTTAATGAGGGAACCGATATCCCTGCCTGTTTCACGCAACAGACGCGCAAGAATGTCTGACCTCGCCCGCGAGACTATCCCGTCCCAGTCCTGGCCACGGTTCTCGGGAACATTTATCATCACAAACCAGTTCTCACACCCTTCGGGCGAGTCACCCTGAACCCGCTTCGAGCTTATGAAAACGTAAACAGTGGGGTCATTGCTGACAGTTCCCCGGGCAATACATCTGAATTCTTCGGGGTAGTCACGGGAGAAGAAGATATTGTGCAGGTCGAGTGCGGGGAATGTTCCGCCAATGCCCCAGTAAAAAATGAGGGCAGAACTGCTCCTGTCGCTGGCAGAGTACCACAGCGGAACCTTCATGTTCAGCAGCTTATTGTAGAATGGAACAATATCACTGTCGCTGACAAAAACGTCAGCCCGGTAGTAGTATTCACCCGCCGTTACACCTGCAATTCTCTTCCCGTCGGCCAGCACCAGCCTTACATAATTATTGAACTGAAACTCCACCCCCATTTCTTCCGCCAGTCTTACCAGGGCTTCAACAACCGAGTACATCCCCCGGTCCGGAAACCATGCTCCCAGGTTATGCTCGAGGTGTGCAATCACATTCATCGTACCGGGGGCCTTGTATGGATTGGAACCGTTGTAGGTGGAATAACGGTCAAACAGCTGCCGCACCCTTGCATCGGCAAAGTGAGCGCTGATCACTCCGTGCATGGTATTGAAAGCGTTAAGCTTGCGGAAATTCCTTGCAACCCTTTTCGAGTCGTCGGTCATAAGGTTTGAGAGCCGGCTGAAAGGGGAGAAAATGAAGACATTTGCCGTAAGTTCGTAAAGCTCGCGGCATTTGTCGAGGAAGCCGATGGTATTAGCTGCCGGCTCGCCACACTTCTCCTCCAGTTCGGCAGCAAACCTCCCGCGGTCGGTATAAGCTACCACAACCGTTCCGTCGGCATAGAAGTATTTGCATGAATTTTCCAGTCCCGAATAGGTGAAATAATCGCGCGGGTTGCGGCCACACAGGACGAAAAGCTCATCGGCCAGTTCGGGAAGGGTAAAAAGCGAAGGACCGGTATCGAACCTGAATCCGCCGGCACGGAACTCTGACATTTTTCCGCCCGGATAGCTGTTCTTCTCGAATACAGTCACCTTGTAACCTTTGCGGGCAAGTCTGATCGCAGAGGCGATACCCGCAATTCCGGCTCCGATGACTATGGCTTTTCTCTGGTTCATATCGGTTATCAGATAAGGTTTAATGTTTTCCTGATCCATGCTCCGGCAAATACCATTGCCTTCCCGGTGTTGCTAACCCTGAAGCGGCGCGAAGCAATCTCATCAGGCGGCGACTTCCTTATCTTTTCAAACAGGGCAATGTAGTAACAAAAGGCAAGATAAACCCCAAACCGGCTGCCCGGGGAAAGCATTCGTATTCCCTCAAGGGCAACACGGAAATCCTCACTAATATCGGCTTCTATACTCTTTTTGTCACCGGCAGAGAAAGCTGCAAAATCGACTCCGGGGAAATATACCCTGCCCCGGTCACTGTAATCGCTTCGGATATCACGAAGGAAATTTATCTTCTGGAAAGCTGCCCCCAGCCGGCGCGCATATGGAAGAAGCATGTTGTACTTCTCATCATACCCGTCACAGAAAATCCTCAGACACATCAGCCCCACCACCTCGGCTGAACCATATATGTATTCATTGTATTCCTCCGCATTGTAATCCGACATGGTAAGATCCATCTCCATGCTTCTCAGAAAAGCGGCAATGAGTTCGCGGCCGATACCATACCTGTTCACCACCAGCTGGAAACTGTGCAGCACGGGGTTTGTGCTTATGCCATCGTCAACAGCCTTCCATGTGTCGGTGGTAAACTGCCGCAGCATTTCCGCCTTGTCATGATCGTGAAATGTGTCGACAATCTCATCGGCCACCCTCACGAAACCGTAAACTGAGTATACCGGTTCGCGCAGCGACTTGTGCAGCGACCTGATACCCAGTGAGAAAGATGTGCTGTACTCATTGGTAATCAGCCTGCTGCACTTTATGCAGATGTCATTATAGGATTCCAGACTCATTGTCAATTCTTTCTACGGTTAAGCGCGAGCTGATCATTACCATTGGCAGTCCTGTTCCCGGAACGGTTGATGCCCCGACATAGTAAAGATTGCTGAAAACCTCATCCTTGTTGGCTGGCCTGAATGCACCAACCTGGGTTATCTTGTGCCCAAGTCCCAGTCCGCTTCCCCTGTGCAGTGCAAACATATTCTGCCAGTCAACCGGATCGAGCACCACCTTTGTAATAATATTGCTTCTGATGTCAAATCCGGTGCGGGCGGTGATATCTTCAATTATAATGTCGGCCAACCACTCCCTGTCACTCCAGTCGGGTTTGTATCTCAGGTCGGGAACCGGACAGAGTATGAACAGGTTTTCGCAACCCTCGGGAGCGCATCCCGGATTAAAATTCGAATTCGCGTTTACATAGTAATAGGGACTGTCGAGCTTAATGCGGTTACGGAATATCCGGGTGGAGTAATCGCGGTAATCGGTCCCCAGAAAATAGTTATGATGATCAAGACCTTCAATCTTACCCTTTACGCCCAGGTACATTGTAAATGGTGCAAGGGTCCATTGCATTTTGTCAAGTCTTGGTATGCTGTATTTCTCCCTCCTCATTACTGTTCCCCTGAAAAGCGCCGCATCGGCATTCACCACAAAAAGGTCTGCCTCCCATCGTTTTCCGTTACTGTCAGTGAATGCCCGGATCTTCTTCCCTTCTGCCTCATAGCTTACTATCTCAGTGTTGAAGGATAGCTTTATGCCTGCCTTTTCCATGGCCTTCAGCATCCCTTCCACTATGCGGTACATCCCGCCTTCAACATTGTGGTATCCGTCGTGTTTCAGTTCAGTGTAACTGAGGATGCTGTATACTGCAGGGGTGTCGAAAGGTGTTGACCCCAGGAAGAAGGCAACAAGAGAAAAGATGACCTTCACCTCGTAGCTGATGAAATACCTGTCAAGTTCCTTCCAGACCGTACGGACTATTTTGGGGGTGTGTCTCACATCGACCTTCGTCATCTGAACAACAAAGTCGGCCAGACTGTGGAAGTTCTTATTGAGTATCTGCCTGTCGACATCGTGAAACAGTTTCCCGGCATCGGCAAGAAACCGCTCCATCTTGTTCCTGAAGTCGGGTTCCACGTCGCGGAACTGATCAGCCAGCCGGTCAAGATCCTTGTATATTATGTACCGGCGGTCGCTGCCGCTGAAGCTTACGGTATAGAGCGGGTCGAGCTCAACAAAACGGAACGGCATTTCAATACGTGCGTCCTCAATAAATTCTCTGAACACATAGCTCATGCTGAAGAAAGTGGGTGCCATATCGAACGTAAAACCCTTGCTTTCCAGCTGGTTAAGCCGGCCACCTGCCTGTCTGTACTGTTCAACAACCTCAACATGGTATCCCCGGCGGGCCAGCCGCAGAGCCGTTGCCAGTCCTCCCAGCCCTGATCCGATAACTATTGCTTTTCCGGCCATATATATATTTGTTATTCATCAATCATACCCCTCACCCTGCACCCTGCACCCTGCACTCCCGACCTTCGGTACGGGACTCCGCTTCGCTTCGCCTGCCCCCTACCCTCCATCCTCCATCCTTTTAAGCAGCTGTGGATAGAGCTCAGTCTTGACCCATTGAAACTCAGGTTCTGCGCCAAGTGCCTTTTCATATACTTTTCTTGCCTCACGAAGGTTACCGAGCCCTTCATGGCTTTTCGCGAGCCACACCAGAGCATGAAGATAGTGCCAGTTGCATTGCAGCATTGCT
>VGGM01000124.1 GCA_016868515.1 Bacteroidota bacterium
GCACAAGGTTAAATCCGAAATATATCTTCCCCTCAGTCCAGTCGCCGCCGGTGTCGGTAAGCACGGCCTTTTCGAACATTCCGGTTGAATTGCTGAAAAGAAGCTGAAACTGGTGTCCGCCGGTATCAATATCGAGTCCGGCCGAAAGTGGGTTCTGACCAAAGAATGAAGGCTGGCGGAACACAGGGATATACTGCATTGTAAAAGCCATTCGTCGCGAAAACTTCAGGCTCGCGGTAACGGGAAGGGCAAAAAGGGTCAGGTCTTCATCTACCCTGGTTTCGAGGTTATTGCGGAAGAGTACCGGCGAAACCTGTGCAGAGAGAGCCCCCTGCCTGCGCGATACAGCCATCTGAATAAAGAATGAACTGCGGTCGACAATGCCGTCACTGCCGGCCGGATAAACGTTTCGCAGGGTATTGACCGACCACCCGGCAATGCCCGTTATGGCCAGCGGCGTTCCACCCTCCGACTGTCTCGCCAGGGCCACCTTCGTAAAAAGGTCATAGCTCTTTCCAAACGAACTCCTTCCAGCCCCTGCTGCAATCCGGTCGGAGAATCCATAGTCGAATCCCAGTCTGATGGTAGCCAGATCGAGTCCGAACATATCATAAAATCCACCGCCGATTTCGCCGAACCTGTGTCCGATAGTGAACTGCAGTTCACCGGTGGCTGGCAGGGCAGTTGAGTGGGTCATGCCGGTACGGGGTGAGATAAAGGCTCTTTCATAATCCTGGCCGCTCACCGATAATGTGCCTGCGGCAAAAATCAGGACTGCTGCCGCAATTGTTAAACGTGAGTGCTGCCGGATGCCATTTGCAATTCCAATCATTTATCTATCTGTTTGAATATGTAACATTTATAGTAACCTTTACCTCTTCCGCAATATTTTTAACAAGTATTCTTGGTATTTTAATTCCATAGTCGGCCGGCCTCACAATAAACTCGCTGAGAGCAGCTATCCCGCTGCCTGACGGGGTGAATGTTACGGTTTCGTCAATCTGTCGTGAAATATCCCGGATTGTCAGTGTTCCCCTCACCCTTACCTGAACAGCTGAGG
Organism: Bacteroidota bacterium; assembly: GCA_016868515.1. Classification (GTDB taxonomy): domain Bacteria; phylum Bacteroidota; class Bacteroidia; order Bacteroidales; family VadinHA17; genus SLNP01. The sequence goes on from VGGM01000124.1 coordinate 1,061, forward strand.
CTCCCGCACCGGTCTGTGGCAGACGGGTCAGCTTACCACGAAAAGTTGCTGTCGGAAACCTTTTGCTCTCCATATACTGATCGTTGAAGTGTTCCTGCATAAGCTTTTTACGGAAGATGAATCCCGTTACGGGTACCGAGAAGACAACCGATGAGTCGGCCATGCTGAGAGACGAAGTAACCGCACTGTTTTCTGCTTTTATATCCTCAACCGGTGTGGACGAGAAGAATGAGACCGATCCTGACTCCAGAGTCAGAATGCCCTGTGCGGCAGTGCAGGTGAATCCTGACGTGACAAAGGCTGTGAGAATTACCATCAGCAGCCGGGAAAGGTTATTTACTGTCAACATATCTCTTCTTATTACGGGCATGCCCGGCTCCGGGCCTGTCCCGGCAACTACATCATAAACAATCAATAGCACGATTTGTTTACCTGCTTCCGGCCGGTCTTCAAGTAACAGGCCGGTGCCGGTAATCTGACTGAAATTATCCAGGGGCATTAATCCAGCCGGTTGGTTTCTATGTCCCAGTGCTCTATTTTTGCAAAAAAACAGGAAAAATGACTTCTAAATCTGTATTGAACATAGCCAGACCCTACCTGGTGATTGCCTTCGGGCTGATGGTTTTCTCTGTCGCGTGGACAGCTTTCCTTTTACCGCATCAGATTTCGGGCAGCGGGGTTTCAGGTATATCCGCAATAATATTCTATGCAACCGGAATACCAATGGGTTACACCTATTTCGCAATAAATGCGATCTTCCTGGCAATTGCCATGAGGGTACTGGGTACCGGATTCGGGATTAAAACCATCTACGGAATCGCGCTCGGCGCTGCTATGCTGTCGGTCCTTCAGCCACTCATCCCGGGCCAGGTTGTCGGAGAAAAATTCATGTCGGCAATTATCGGCGGTGGCTTATGCGGTGTCGGTGTGGGAATCATTTTCACCCAGGGTGGCAGTGCCGGGGGAACCGACATTATTGCCATGATAGTGACCAGATACCGCAATATCAGTCCGGGCAGGGTGATACTCTACTGCGATGTGGTAATCATAAGCTCGTCGTTCCTGGTTCTTACACACCTCGAGAGCGCCCAGCGGATTGAAACGATGGTATACGGTTTTGTAACAATGGCCATCCAGGCATATACCATCGACGCGGTGCTGTCGGGCAACAGGCAGTCGCTGCAGGTCTTCATATTCTCGAAGCAGTATGAGGCGATTGCCGACCAGATTACCACCAGAATAAGGAGAGGCGTTACTGTAATTGAAGGTGTTGGCTGGTTTACGAAGGAAAGCCAGAAAGTTGTGATTACCCTGGTTCGTAAAAATGAAGCAAGTGACTTATACAGAATTATAAAAGGAATAGACGACAAGGCATTTATTACCGTCGCAAACGTAATGGGTGTTTACGGTAAGGGGTTTGACAATATCACAGTATAGGCTATTTCTTCATTGCCTCGAATCGTCCGTTGGGTTGTATGAATATTACTGACCTGATTGTCTTGTCTCCGGTCTCCACAAACTCAACCCTGAATCCCTCCAGCTCCTTTAGCCTGAAGATATTAGGTCCGGTTGGCTGCAATTCGTACTCTGGTTGCCCCGGAACAAAGAGGTACAGCACATTATCATTCTTCACGTACACTCTGGCTATCATTCCGCCAAGCTCGAATTCTCCCTCGTACCGTCTGAGGCTCTCGCCCGATACCTCAATTATTTCGTCCTGACGCCTGAACTCAATAGGAGCAAGCGCCGGTTCGGCCAGAAACAGTACGCTCTCTATCTCCCCCGGTTCGCTTGTACGGAAGTTGAGCCTGGCTCCGCCCGAACGTGTTGTATCAACACCATTGGAACCGATCTCAAAAGGTTCGAAGACATCAAAATGGAAATGGCGGAGGTAGAGCTTTCGCAGCGGCATGACAGCAAACAATGAGTCGTTACTTTGAACTACCCTGAAGGTGCCATAACCTGGGTGCATATAGCTTCCCGTGTAATCGGAAACAGCATGAGAGGGCCGGGTGCCGCTCTTCCTCACCGATTGCGATTTAGCTTGGGCATCTTTTTGCGCAGCTACAGCTTTTTCACGGTCGGCAAGCATCTCCTTGTTCCAGTCTATCGCCTTCAGTCCGAGCATCCTGTCGGAGATGATATTTCTTACCACATTGGGCAGTACGGAACCGTTCTGGTTGGTGAGTATTACAAATCCGATACTGTCGGAGGGGTAAAACCCGGTAAGGGCTGAAAAACCATCAATATTGCCACCATGAAGTACCCGGTAATGGCCTCTGTACGATGACACGGCCCAGGCGAATCCATAAGTGTTCATATGAACGTCGGGATGTTCCTTTGACGGGAGTCCGGCAGCGGCAATCATCTGCGGGCTTATCGCTTCGGCAATATACGATGCGGGTATTATCTGTCTGCCGGCAAACTTTCCTCCGTTAATCCAGACAGACACCCAGTTGGCCATTTCGTTAACACTGCTGTTGATATTGCCTGCCGGCCCGAGTCCCTTTATCTGATAATAGGGAGTCTTTTCTATCTGCGTGTCATTTTTCACGATATAACCCAGTGATCCGTCGCCGTCCTTTTCAAGGTCGGCTATTGAAAAATTTGAACGGGTCATATTAAGGGGGACGAAGATTTTCTCCCTGACATTATCAGCCCAGCTCTTACCAGTAACCCGTTCAACAATTAATCCCTGCAGCATGAACATGAAGTTATTGTACTGGAATCTCTCCCTTATTCGGGCCGAAGGCTCCTGGTATCTTATCCTTCTGATGAGGGTATCTCCCGATTCTGTCGGGAAATAGTACCACGAGGCATCATGTCGCGGCAGTCCGGTCCGGTGGCACATCAAATCCCTGATCGTAATCAGGTTATTCATGTTGTCGTTGTAGAACCTCAGTTCAGGGACATAATCTATAGGGCTTTTGTCGATATCAACCCTTTTCTCATCGTCGAGCATTCCAACAAGTGAAGAGGTAAAGGCTTTGGTGCAGGAACCGATTGCAAAGAGGGTGTTCGAGGTTACGGGAATTTTCTTTTCATAATCGCGGTAGCCGAACCCCTTCGAGTATACAATTTTATCCTTTTCGATGATAGCCACTGCAAATCCGGCAGCATGCCAGTCGGCCAGCAGTGCATTTAGTTGTGCATCGAGACCTGCGAATCGCTGGTCAGCTTTTTCCTTTGCTCTCTGCGCCACGGCAGGCGACAGTAAAGCAATCATAATAATGGTAAACAGGATCTTTTTCATTTCAGGACACTTTCCGGTAAAAATATAATAATTACTGTCCTGAAAAAATCTGATTTGTCATCGTGATGAAAATTTACAGGTTTTCATCTATTCCGCAGAACCGATTTAGGCGTAACCCCGATGCAACAGCAGAAAAGAACCAGGTTCAGACACCGATATGGGCCGTAAGGGTTCCAGAACCTGCACAGCATATCGGAGTACCTTACCGAAGGTGGGGAGAGCATGCGCATCAGCTCACAGGTTATAGCGTGCTGGTCAGGTCAGTGCCGGGGATTGCGGGTTGAAACGGTATCTGAGACTATTATAAATATGGTAACACTTATCAGGGCGGCGAAGAAGCACCACACAGAGGTGAGATATTCGCGGTAGAAAATGCCGGTTATCAGGCAGCTGATTGTAACCAGGATACCAAATATGTACATCCGCCTTACCGAAGAAAAATAGAGAGGCAGCAACGTTGCTACCGCGTAGAGGCCGAAGACAGGCAGCGAAAGTGGCTGAGGGTAGGTATTGGTATACAGAATATGATGCTCGCGGATTTGTGGTGTAACCTCGTGAAGAGTGAGTCCCGCTCCGTAATATAGTGATGTTATTATACCGGCCACCAGGAAAACCAGTATTGCCCTGCGACGCCAGCCCGGTTTTTCCATTTTCAGCACCGACAGGGGAATCATGGTTGGCCATATAACCACCGCCGCAACAAGAAAAATGTATGCCGGAATATCAAGTGCCGGTCCGGTCGTAAGGTTATTCAGGGCAGCCCAAACGAATCCTTCGCTTATCTGCTGCACTCCGAATAATAGAGGAATTGAAGCGAACAGCTTCTGCTCAGGGTTTCTGACTTTCACGAGGGTGGCTGCCCCGATGGCTGATATAACGGCTCCTCCTGCAAAACTGGCTCCTGCTGAAAAACACATATCGGTTTGGTTATTAGATAACTTCAATAATATGAAATATGGTGGAAGCATGCAAATGGGGTATGGGCGGCTACGCCGCCGCCCCCGATGTCGGACGCCAATCGCCCGACACCCGGCACCTGACACCTGATACCTGATACCTGACACCTGATACCTGATACCTGACACCTGACACCTGATACCTGACACCTGACACCTGATACCTGACACCTGACACCTGAACATTA
>VGGM01000125.1 GCA_016868515.1 Bacteroidota bacterium
TCCCATGTTGACACACCCAGGGCCTCCCGGGCATAGAAATAGTTCCACGGATTTGGTGTTCTGAAAGCCGTAAGGTCAAGCAGACCCTCATCGACAACTGCCAGCGAGTAGCTCATTGCCTTACCGCCCGACTCGCTCACTTTTACCTCGAAGGTACGTCCCGATCGCACCTCATCAGCCATGTCAATGACAGGCTGTAGTCGTGTTCCCGGGTCCTCCACCATCACCGGGATGACCCCGTAGAGGCGCGCCGGCATGTCGTTTTCAGTTTGCTGGTGCGGCTGAATTACCGACACGTATATGTATGCATTTGGCGCCATACCCGGCTGTGCCCTGATGTTTACAACTGTATTGGGCGATGTTGTGACTGTCCGGAACCTGTCGGTCACCCCTGTTGAGTTCTCCACTGTTACAATAGCCCTGGCGCCCTCAGGGGCCGGGAAGGTGATTTGTATGTTATCGCCGGGGGCGTACTTTTCCTTGTCGGCCGAAATCGCCAGCATGGTTGCTTCGGTGCTTCCGCCGGCCTTCATGCCATATTCCCAGGGCCAGTCGACAAGTAGTATCCTTCCTGTGCCGTGGCCTGTTGGTGCAGCCGCTCGTATGAGGTAGCGACCCCACTGTTCCCTGGGGATGGAGAACTTAACCACCCCCTCTCCGTTTGCTCCTGTGGTAACTTTCTGTGTGAACACGGGCTTGTAATAGTTTCCTGAAACATAGTAGCCCAGCTGTTCCTCGCCCGATTCCCACCACCAGCGGTATGAGAGCTTGAAGATTTTGACTTCAACCTCCGAGCGTACCGGTTTTCCGTTGGGATTCACCGTTACCAGCCTGATTTCGTTCTCGGCATCGGTAAAGAGCATACGGCTGCTGCCACTAAGCCCGGGGAAGTTAATGCCCACGAACACGGGGTAAGGGGCATATTTCATGGTGGTTTGGGTAATGCTGGCATCGCCACCCTTTTCGAATACACGTGTTGTAAGTTGTGCATTCAGCATACCTGCGGCCCTGATATCCTTTCCGGCCTGCATGCTGAACGTTGCATTACCGTTGTCGTCGATGGTTCCGTCGAAAATGGTTTGTGTTTCAGACCAGAATTCGGTAACCGGGCAGTCGAAGTTATACTGGCTGTATCCGTCAAAGGTTGTACCGGCCGGTTTAAGCAGCAGATCAACGGTGCTTTTCAGGTTTCCCGATACGGCGCCGCTCAGCCAGCGGGCGTTAAGGGTGGCCCTGTTTTCCCTTCTTTCGCCGCCGAGAATCTCAGTGTCGAACGACAAATTGATTTTCAAACGGTTTGGTTTAACGGTTTCAACTCTTATGCGTTTACTGAAGGTTGCACCACCAATTCGCACCACGGCGGTATAGTTTCCTGTTACGGCTGCTTCGGCTGTCAGGGTAATAAACGATAGCAGGTTTCTTCCGCCAATTGTCTGTACCTGGTAATCAACCCGTTGTCCGTCGGGGTTCAGCAGCTCGAACTGCACCGGGTGGTCCTGGGGAATATCCTTGTTCATCTCCCTTACGAACACTGAGAGGTATATTGAGTCGCCCGGCCTCCACACGTCGCGTTCGCCGTAAATAAAAGCCTTAAGGCCCTTTTGCGGAGTGCTGCCCGAAACATCGAATGAGCTCAATGAGAGGGCAGACCCGTCGTTGAGGCGCAGGTAGTTACGGTCACCGGTTGTTGAGGCTGTTAACAGGAATGGTTTGCGAACCACGGCCATTGTGGCGAACCCGCCCCTGTCGGTCGACACCGAGCCGATAAGCTGCATCTGCAGGTCGTAGGCATCGAGTTTTATATCGGCCATTGGTTCCGCCGTGGCAATATTGCTTGTGATAATGTGAAGCTGGCTGTCGCTGCCGAGTTTGGCAATAAGTCCGATGTTGCTTGCCAGCAGGTTGCGGCGCAGCTTTTTGGAGGGTTCGTAGTAGGCGTCGGAGCAGGGGTTTTCGCGTTCGCGCCAGTTGTAGGCATACTCATAGAAAAGTGACGATTCGCTTCCGTCTTCCCAGTAGTTTTCAGGATCGTCCCAGAATGAGGCATCGTCGAGCCGGTCAAGCATCTCCTCATATTTACCCTGCGGTTCATTGCCGCTGCAGGGGTAGAGTGAGTATGATCTGCGCATGCCCAGTTCCACCCGGTATATTACCCCCGGTTCCACCGTAACATACCGGGAAAGGTCGATGGTGAAGATATTCCAGTTGTTGGGGTTGATTGCGGGCGTTGTCAGCAGGTCGACTCTTCCGCGGTATACCGGCCGGCCGAACTGCCTCAGGTAGCTTGCCCCGTCGATGTTGTTCATCTGCAGGAAGTATGGGATGTTGTTGCTGAAGATCTTTATGATGGTGAGGTCGACTGCACGCAGGTTGGCTGCCCTGAACGGGAACACCAGGCTTGATGAAGCCGGCAGTATTACCCCTTCGCCCACGGGTTGCAGGCCGGGCTTAATTATTGTGAAGTTGAAGGTTTGCACGCTGGTAGTGCCCAGCTGACCTCCGGTGCTGTTTCTGATTGCGCTTTCGATGTTGACTTTTATCTCACCCTGCAGGCGGTCGATGGGGTATACGGTGATCATGTTTCCCGAGCGGGTGAAGGTAATTGCGCGGCGGGGTTCAAGCCATATGAGCCCCTCGAGTTCCTGGTCAGGGTCGAGAGGGTCGGAAAAGAGCAGTTCGAAGCGCTGGGTTTCTCCTGCAAATACTTCGGCCTTTACCAGTTTGAATTCTCCGGCTGCCGGAATGGTTACTGTTGTTGAGCCCTTTTCCTTCATGTCGGCCCTGGTGCCATCCCAGCTTATGACGAGTTCGCCCGGTTCGGCAAGGCGGTCAATATTTCTGATATGGAAGTAATGTGTGTTGCCTGTTTCGGGGTGTTCCCACTCAACAGCCATGGTTGTTCTGCCAACTGCGGCAGCAAGAAGGGCTTCAACCTCCTTTCCTTCCATGAAGTCGGAGGTTGTCAGCTCGCCCGAAACGATATAGCTTTTTGCTTCGGGCATTTCGGGCGAAATACCGGTTATGGTTACCCTGAAGTCGCGCGTAAGAGTCTGTATGCGGAATGGAAATACCTTCAGTCTTTGAGGCACCTCACCCAGGCTTCCCAGGCTGAAAGTGCCGTTCCATATGTTCCCCTGGCTGAGTGCCCTGGCAGGTGTGAATACAACTGTAAAGTCATCTTTCCAGGTAACTGACCCCTTTATTGCCGGGTTGAAGCTGAAGAGCCCCGACGGGCGCGTTTTTGATGCTTTGGCAGCGAATTCGGGAGTGAGGCTGATCTCAATGGTGCCGTTTGCGGGTATCACGCCCGATGTATACGACGAGATGAACTCTCCGAAGGCCGGATCGGGCGCCATTTCACCCGAAAAGGCAGTGATTTCGGCAGCCGGGTCGGCGGCGCCTCTTCTGTTGCATGAACTTAATGTAACCAGTATTGCCGCAACCGGCAATAACAGAAATAAGGTACGGGCTTTCATATCTCAGGGGGAATTGTATAAATCTATTTCAAACATATGAAAAATTGACGGAACGGGAATTGATAATTAATGGCAAAGATGAACTTTTTGGAAAAGAGAGTACCTGACAGAGGTTAAATGAAGTGAGCGGCCTGAACCGAAGGTTCTGCTGCCGCCCACAGAGAGAAAGGGGAATTGAAAGAATCGTCATTATTATACGGGTAAAAGTACCGCTATTGATGCTGCCGGCTGTTTCAAAGTGTAAAAAAATAGTTTCAAAGTGTAAAAAAACCGTCTTATTTATTCCGTGATGATATTTTGGTGGTGCGGCAGAATTCCGAAAAGAATTCATACATTGTTGCAGCCAAGTCAGTGATAAATAAAATGGAGCGGACAATAACCACCATCCTGCTGCTGAATCCGGTTTACGTTGCACTATTCTGGTCAATTGTACTTAATCTTCGGGAAGAAGGAAAGAACAGGGCCAGGAGTTTCCTTGGAAAATTCATGATTGTGGCATTTGTAACCTACATGTCACACTTCTTCTTTTTTCACCGGCTGTATGATATTTATATCTGGCTCGACTGCATTTACCACCTTGGAAGCCTTTCGCTATATCCGATGTTTTATGTTTACACGTTACTGCTGATAGGCGATGAAAGGCCATCCTTCAGAAAGCACCTTAGGTATTTTATCGCCCCGCTTATTGTTTTTCTTGCCCTGTCAGCCGGGCATATCATAATGGGCCACGAAAAATCGTTCTACTACGTTTCGGAGCTATTGTACGGATCAGATTCTCATGAGCAGGTTTTCAGATATATGCAGTTTGTTCTGAAACTCGACAGGATCATCTTCGTCATTCAGGCGTCTGTTTATGTTTCTCTCATAGCAGTGAAGACCACCAGGCATCACCGGTTGCTTTGGGAAAGATATTCATCAACAGAGCACATGACCCTGAAATGGATTCAGGGACTGAATTATACCCTTTTCATTTCGGTTCTGGCAACAACGGTGTTTCAGATTATGGGCCGCATTTCATTTGTTGACAACCCGTTGAAGCTTGCCATACCAACCCTGACAATATCGGTACTGGTATTTATTTTAGGAGTTCTTGGCAACAGGCAGAAACAGGTAATTATCAGGGAATCAAATGACAATCGTGAATCGGCTGAAGTAATTGACGCGAAAATGCCCCCAAGGCTTAAGGATGAGCTTGTCACCCTGTTTGAAAAGAGACAGGTTTACCTCGAAAAAGATCTTACAATCTGGGATGTTGCAGAAAGGCTGGGCTCCAACCGGACCTATGTTTCAAGGATTATCAACAGAGACTTCAGGCTCACTTTTTCGGCATTTGTAAACAATCACCGGGTTGAATGTGCGAAAAGGCTCCTCGACAAAAGCGAGGATAGTTCTGCGGAAGAGCTGGCAGATTCTTCAGGGTTCGGTTCGGCAAACTCGCTGTACAGGGCATTCCGTGCATCGGAAAAGGGATCCCTGGCCGAATACCGCCGGACGCTGAAGAGCAGACGTAAAGGGCATAATGGCGAAGTGACGTAATGACGTAGGAAAAAGGGCGTAAGGGACTTAGGGGACATAAGGGGTTGCGGGCTTTGCCCTCCGAAGCCTTGGCGCAGGAGGGTTACTGGTTACTGGTTACTGGTTCCCGGATGCCTGCCGCCGGCCGTCAATCCCCTGGTACCAGACACCTGATACCAGACACCTGATACCAGACACCTGACGCCAATTTTTAAATCTTAAATCAGAAATCAAATATCCCTGCACCCTGTACCCTGCACCCTTTTTTCCCACTACGACATTATGTCACTACGTCACTACGCCCCTTTTCCCTGCACCCTTTTTTTCCCACTACGACATTATGTCACTACGACACTACGCCTCTTTTCCCTGCACCCTTTTTTTCCCACTACGACATTATGTCACTACGACACTACGCCTCTTTTCCCTGCACCCTTTTTT
>VGGM01000126.1 GCA_016868515.1 Bacteroidota bacterium
ACTCAAATCGGAAGCTATCGGGTTGGCAGTTATGGCTGAATTGCCGCTGGTAATTGTGAATGTTCAGAGAGGAGGACCGTCAACAGGTCTGCCAACGAAAACAGAGCAGTCAGACCTGTTCCAGTCGCTTTACGGCCGCAATGGTGAGTGCCCGGTGGTGGTACTTACAGCCAGCACACCGTCGAATTGTTTCGATTATGCTTTTAAGGCAGCCAGAATTGCCCTTGAGCATATGACACCTGTACTTCTTCTCACCGACGGATTCCTTGCGAACGGTTCCGAACCGTGGAAGATAACTGCCATGAATGAATTGCCTGAGATAAAACCACCTTATGCCGTTAAAGGAGAAAAGCCATACCTGCCATATGAACGCGACAGTGAAAGATTCAGGCGCGAGTGGGCAATACCCGGGATCCCGGGTCTCGAGCACAGGGTAGGAGGCCTTGAAAAAACAATCAAAGGGACAGTTTCATACGTTCCCGAGAACCACGAGAATATGGTTAAGGCCAGGGCCGAGAAGGTTGCCAGGGTTATTGAAAAGGTTCCCGATCAGGAAGTCTATGGTGAACAGTCGGGCGACCTGCTCCTGGTTGGCTGGGGCGGAACCTACGGGCATCTGATGGCTGCAACCAGAGACCTTGTGGCCGCTGGCAGAAAGGTAGGACTGGCGAGTTTCAACTATATCAACCCGCTTCCGAAGAATACCAGGGAGGTATTCGAAAAGTACACCAGAATAGTTGTATGCGAACTTAACATGGGGCAGTTTGCCAATTATCTGAGAATGAATTTCCATGGTATCAGGTTCGAGCAGTTCAACAAGATACAGGGACTGCCTTTCACAATAAGGGAAATAAAGAGTCATTGCATTAAAATACTTGAGGAGATATAGTTATGGAAGAGACCAACAAGGTTCAATATACCGCTAAAGATTTCAAGAGCGATCAGGAAGTCAGATGGTGTCCGGGCTGCGGTGACCATGCAATACTGGCGGCTGTTCAGAAAGCGCTGGCCGAACTGGGCATACCTAAAGAGAAGTTCGCCTTCGTTTCGGGAATCGGTTGTTCTTCGAGGCTGCCTTATTACATGGATACCTATGGCTTTCATGGCATCCATGGAAGAGGGTCGGCAATTGCCTCGGGCGTTAAGGTTGCCAATCCCGGCCTGAGTGTCTGGCAGATAAGCGGTGACGGTGACTCACTCGCTATTGGCGGGAACCATTTTATTCATCTGGTAAGAAGGAATATCGACATTAACCTGATTCTGTTCAATAATGAGATATACGGTTTGACGAAGGGTCAGTATTCTCCTACATCGCAGAAGGGGCTGAGCACCAAAACATCACCTTACGGAACCGTTGAGGAACCATTCCAGATTGGTGAACTGGTAATCGGATCAAAAGGAAAGTTCTTTGCAAGAACAGTCGACTCTAATGTAGCTCTATCAACGGGAATATACATTGAAGCAGCAAAGCATAAGGGGACATCAGTTATTGAGGTGCTGCAGAACTGCGTTATCTTTAACGACGGTATTCATGATGAAATTCTCGACAAGGAGGTGAGGGACGACAGAACCATTGTACTCAGGCATGGAGAACCAATGATTTTCGGTAAGGAGAAGGACAAGGGTCTGATACTTGACGGACTCAAACTCAAGGTTGTTAAACTGGGGGAATCAGGCATTACTCCCGACAAACTGCTGGTTCATGATGCTCATGAGGTCAACCCCGGCATACAATACATGCTTGCCAATATGAGATATCCTCTGTATCCTGTTGCCCTTGGAGTAATAAGGGCGGTTCCTTCGGTTACCTATGAAGAGGCCCTGGTTGACCAGATTGAATATGTAAAAGCTTCATCGCCGATAAAATGCGTTGACGATCTGCTCAGAAGCGGGTCGACATGGGAAGTATAGCGACTTTCCGGCGCTGAATTATATTGAAAGCCGCCCCGTGGTGAACGGGGCGGCTTAACTTTTATGAAACTTTTGTTACCTTTATTTGCTTCAAACAACAATGCAACCTCCGATGGACCAGAATATCCTCAGTGACCCCGACTATAAACAGCTACTTCATGAGCAGAAGGAAAGGCTCAAGGAGCTGGCATGTATAAACCAGACAACGGCTATTCTTAAAGAGGGTAAGAGAATTGAGGAGACACTGCAGCAGATAGTACTGTTGCTTCCTCCGGCGTGGCAATACCCTGAATATACAGTTGCCCGTATTACCCTTGACGGTAAGGAGTTCGTCACTCCCGATTTCTCAGAGACCCTGTGGAAGATATACCAGGAATTCAATACCATTGATGGTTCAAAGGGAAGGATTGAGGTATTTTATTTAATGGAGTTCAGGAGGGAAGATGAGGGTCCGTTCCTGAGCGAAGAGCGAGACCTGATACAGAACCTCGCCGGCCTTATTACCGGATATATCAACAGCCAGAAAGCCGGCGACATAATAAGGCTCTCGCTACAGCAACTTCAGGAGAAAGAGGCAGAAGAGGCAAGAGATGTATCGAGCAGGAAACTGCTTCAGCGATTCCTCGACAGGCACAATGCCGAGAGGGATGTCTTTCATGACCTGATGCCTTTCAAGGTTAAGGAGATATTGCTGATAGCCAACTTGTATGATGCTTATTCGATTGAGGGTGAGGGCAGGTTCTCCGATATGATACTTGGTGAGTATTACCATTTGAATCTAACCTCAATACCAAGGGTAACGGGCGTGTCGGGTGAGGAGGAGGCTTTAAGCAGGCTCAGGTCAAGGCACTATGACATGATAATTATTATGGTGGGTGTTGACAGGGAGACGCCCGTCAGTCTGTGTGCAAAGATTAAGGAAAAACACCCCTATGTGCCAACCTATCTTCTGCTGAATAATCCCTGCGACGTTGAATATGTGAAGGCCCAGAAGGAGTCAGGGGTACCATTCGACAACTATTTTGTATGGACCGGTGAATCGAAGGTCTTTTTTGCAATGGTTAAGCTGCTTGAAGACAGGGTTAACGTTGAGAATGATACGAAGAAGGGGCTTACAAGGGTTATACTTATTGTGGAAGACTCGGCTGTATACTACTCGAGTTACCTTCCCATGCTCTATAACCTTGTCCTTGAACAGACAAAACATTTGATTGAAGACATCTCTACTGACGAACTCTACAAGATACTGAAGTTAAGGGCACGTCCCAAGATAATGCTTGCCACAACATATGAGGAGGCAATGCTGGTATACAATACTTACCGTGATTATCTTCTTTGTGTTATATCTGACATGCGTTTCCCGCGGGGAGGAATCATCAGTGAGACAGCTGGTTACGATCTGATCCGGACAGTAAAAAGTGAGTTTCCCAACCTTCCCTCGGTGCTTCAGTCTTCCGATCCCGATAATGCGCGTTACGCACATGCCCTGCGTTCCAGCTTTATAAACAAGAATTCGGAGAGCCTGCTGCAGGACATGAAGTCGTTCATAACCTATTACCTTGGCTTTGGAAGTTTCGTTTACCGCGATACTCATGGAAAGCAGATAGCGGTTGCCAAAACAATAAAGGAGTTCGAGACCTACCTGGAGACCATACCTGAAGACTCGCTGGTTTACCATGCCATGAAAAACCATTTCAGCCTGTGGCTGATGGCAAGGGGTGAGGTTAATATTGCGAAGACGATAGGCCCGATGAGAGTTTCGGATTTTGAAAGCCTGAAAGAACTGAGAGAGTTTCTGCTGGGCATAATCAAAAAACGGAGGAGGGAACTCAACATGGGCAAGGTGGTGAACTTCGAGGAGTCGGCAATACTTGACGAATCGAACGTAGTGAGCCTTGCCGGTGGGTCGCTGGGAGGAAAAGGGCGCGGTCTGGCATTCGTAAATACACTTATTTACAGTTTTGATCTGGGAAGGCTGCTCCCCCCGGGTCTTACTATCAAATCGCCTGTTACCGCTATAATAGGTACCGATGAATTTGATATGTTCATGGAGCGTAATCACCTGTGGGAGAAGGTTAAGGAGATTAAGGATTATGAAGAACTGAAGAAGGTATTCCTGGGTGGCAGCCTGAGTTACAGCCTCGACAAGGAGATGAAGGTATTCATGAAGCATCTTAAAAAACCTCTGGCTATACGGTCATCGAGCCTTTTCGAGGACTCCATGAGCCAGCCATTCTCGGGAATTTTCGGGACATATCTGCTCCCCAACAATCACCCCGATTTTGATGTAAGATTCCGACATGTTTCGGAAGCAATCAAGCTGGTTTTTGCATCGATATACAGCAAGAGCGCACGTACATATTTTGAGGCTATCAACTACAAGGTAGAACAGGAGAAGATGGCAGTGGTTATCCAGGAAGTGGTGGGTAGTCGCTTTGAGGATGCCTTTTACCCTCATATCAGCGGCACCGCCCAGTCATACAACTTCTACCCGGTTGCCCACATGACACCCGATGACGGATTTGCCGTTACGGCCCTTGGCCTGGGTCAGTACGTGGTTGAAGGAGAAAGGGCTTTCAGGTTTTCGCCTGCATATCCAAACCTCGACATAGTCTCGCAGCGTGATCTTTACAAAAATTCTCAGGTATATTTCTACGCTGTCGATATGGCCAAAAAGGAGGTTAATCTGCTTGAAGGCGAAAATGCAGGGCTAGTCCGTCTTGAACTCTCTGATGCCGAGAGGCAGGGAACCCTGAAACACTGTTCCTCAGTCTATAACCCCGATAATGACACTATTACGCCGGGGCTGGATGCTTTTGGCCCAAGGCTGGTGAACTTTGCCAACATACTTAAATACAATTATATACCAATGGCCGAAACCATAGCCACTGTCCTCGATGTGGTTAAGGAGGCGTTCGGCACTCCGGTAGAAATAGAATTCGCCATCGACCTGAAGAAGGATGAATCGGGTAATGCCTCATTCTATCTGTTGCAGATAAAACCAATGGTTGGAACCGGGGCCGGGTATAATATCGACGAACAGGCTATTGCCGCCGAGAAGATGATTCTGAAAACCTACCGCAGTATGGGTAACGGCTTCATCGATCACATTACCGATGTGGTTTTCATTGAACCCGACCTTTTCGACAATACACTTACAGAAAAGATGGCCGATGAGATTGAGGCAATCAACGATCGCATGCTGGGCGAAAACCGGAGCTATGTGCTGATAGGGCCCGGAAGGTGGGGTACACGCGACAGGTTTATCGGTGTACCGGTGGTATGGCCGCAGATATCGAATGCCAAGATAATCGTCGAGGTAAGTCTGCCCGATTTTCCTCTTGATGCATCGCTGGGATCACACTTTTTCCATAATGTAACGTCAATGAATGTGGGGTATTTCTCGGTTAATCATACAAACCCGAAAGAGTTTGTTGACTGGGATATGCTAAGGTCGCAGGAGACCGTTTATTCAGGTAAGTACTTCCGTCAGGTCAGATTCGTGAAGCC
>VGGM01000127.1 GCA_016868515.1 Bacteroidota bacterium
CTTTTCCGTAAGGCGGGCTATGATATTCTATACCTTGGTCAGATGACTCCGGCCGATGCGGTTATCGACATTGCAAATACATGGAAACCTGCACTTATTGTAACAGGGGCCTCAACGAATCTGCCACCGTCACCTGCAAAATACCTGCGCAGGCTTACTGAAGAAATTCCAGATTCACACATAATTGTTGCAGGAACCTTTACCAGTGTGGCCGGCATTACCCGGATGAAGAATGTTACACCTGTAAAAAATTCCGGCGACCTCCGGAAAATAGCCGGTATGCAGTCGGTTTAATAGGTACGGGTCATAGTTGCCGGAACTGCAATAACAAATTCGGCAGTTCCCTTATTCTCTTCCGAAAGTTGTGAGGGGTCCTTCTCAAGAACCAGGTTTATTACAGCAATCTTCAGTTCAGGCCTGTATCTTTTTAGATACCATACAATACCCTCATGCCTGTTTGAGTGATAACTGCCGTTAAGGTGCAGAAAGAGTTCTCCGGTGTTGTAATTCGTGGCGATTTTCCATGCCATTGTAACATCCTTAAGCGCTTGGGCCTTAGGAAGATTGGTGTTTACATGAGTTCCCATCGCCCCGCCGCCCATCGAAAGCATATCCTTGTAGCACTTCAGCTCCGGATCATAATCAAATGGCATTGGTGGTATCAGTGCCTTCGATTCTGCGGTGAGCTTTTCAAGGGCCTCAAAACCTCCGGCCGACACCATGGCAGCGTATCTTCTTGGTACGTTGGTGGCTATGTACCTCAGATTGTTATTCTTCGCGAAAAGCATCAGAGGCTTATAATCGGTTTTGTAGTTGTTCCAGAGTTTTACCTCGGCCTCGAAATTGGTTTCCCTTATGGTTCCGGAAAGATACTCGTCGATAATCAGCTGGTTGTCAGTTTCAAACATCTCGGCGCCCACCTTCAGGGATGAACCCCGTGTTTCATGCAGCGATACAGCAAGCTCAAGCTGCAGCCAGTGGGCTATGGGGTCATTATGGAGTTCGCCGAAAAATATTACATCGAACCCCGCAAGTTCCTTTAACATTTTTGAATAGGTTACCTTTTTCCCGTCGGCGGAATGTATAACGTAGGCAGGCTTGTCAGATTTAAAGGCCAGCAGAACCGGCACGCACAACAACAATATACTGTGTCTCATTGAATTCAGCGGTTTTGGTGAGCCGCTAAGATATGGATTTTCCGGCATCCGGCATCCGGCGTCCGGTACCCGGATCTCTATTTAATACCGAAACGGTAGCTGAATTTAATGAGGAACACGTTATAGGGCTTCACCCCGAAAAGGTCTCCCAGATTCTCCCCCGGTGCAAACATGCTGTCCGCATCGAAATTTGACCTGGTCTGGCTCCACACAAGATATAGCGTTGAACCGGGATTATACTCCCACCTGATAACCAGGTTGGAGAGAAACTCCTGCACGTTGAAGTCGGGTTTACCGAATGAGTAGTCGTTCGATCCGTTACCGTCCTCGTCAACCTGGTATGTACTTCCTGAAAGTGAAATACGGTCGGCCGGGAAAACCTCAAATCTGTCGCTATATGCAGCGGCGGAAGGGTTTGTTATCCTCTTGAAGTCGGAATAGGTTCCCGAAGCAATAAACGGCTGTCCCCAGTATTGAAGTGTAAGGTCGGGGGTAAGGTTGAAATCGACGCGGAGCGACATGCTGAGTACTTTCTGGTCGATGGTTCCGAAAATATATCTGTTGTCGCCTCCGAACGATCTTCTGCCAATATACTGCAACTGGTTCTGTGAAACGGAGTATGATGGGTTAAGCCTCACAGCAAGGGTGTTAACAGGCTTATAGGTAGCGCTTGCTCCTATTCGTGCTGTTGATGAACTGCCGTTGAAACCTCTGTTGAACCCGCCATTAACCCTGAATACCAGCTTCTTACGGCTGTCGGTTCCGGCATTGTACCACGAGTTGAATGAGGCAGGCATATTCATTATGGGTCCTCCCCTCAGTATTGCGTTCGATTTTGAGTTGAAATTTAGCTCGCCGCCGGCATTGGCGTTCCAGAAATTTTTAAATGTGATGTTGCCGTGCATATTAAGCCCGTCAACCATGTGTTCGCCGCCCAGGGTCCATGCCGAGTACTGGTTCAGGCCTAAGTTGTAACTGCGGTAGAACCCTTTCGGTTCCCACTGCCTGTATCCTACATACGCCACTTGAATGATATTGTCGGCTTCACGCATGTAACCAATATCATTAATTTCAAATTCGGGCGATTTCCATACCATTGCTGTCATAAATGTCCAATGGCTGTTTCCCGATTTGACTATCTGCATTCTTCCTCCGGTTCCGGTAAGTGAGGTCCGTGAAGAGTCGAGTTCGAAGTGATCCGCATCAGGCCTCTGGAAGTACCTGGCCGAAGAACGCTGCGTACGCACTATTGCAAGATCTGAACCGGTCACATGACTCATTGATGCGTTAATGTTGAACATCCAGGTTTTCTCCCTGAAATACTGTGTGATGTCAACTCCACCCGAGTAGGCTGCCCGGTGAAGTGAATTCTCGAGGTTGTCGGTAAGGCGCCTGTTAACTGATGTGAACATCCCTCCTACGATAGTATTGCCGTTATTATTGTCTTTCTGAACCCTGCCAACGAAATAGTTGGTTAGCGGCTCAACGGTCTCGAAGGTCCTGGTTCCTTCAGTGTCGATTTCGGCTTTCTCCTCAGCAGTTATGGTTTCGATGAAACCAATCGATAAACCGTTGCTGGTCTTACCCGTGAGCTTGGCTGCCGTCAGTATTGTGGCGGTACGTGGCACATTTGCGTACTGATTGCTCTGAAGTGACGGGTAACCCTGCGGTCGCCGGCCTATACGCCTTGAGTAAAACAGGTTATCGTTGCCGATGCCTCCGTCGCCCAGGCCGATGTTGAAATCAGTGATATTCTTGCCTTCAACGAAAAAGGGTCTCTTCTCCTCAAAATATGTCTCGTAGGCAGTAAGGTTTACCTCTGACGGGTCAGCTTCAACCTGCCCGAAGTCGGGGTTAATGGTAAGGTCGAGGGTCATGTTGTTCGTAACCCCTATCTTGGCATCAATTCCACCGTTCAGCCGGTAGTCGCGTCCGGTAGCAAAAGGGTTGCCGGCTTGTACAGGGTATTTGTCGAGCGATGCGACACCATATGGCGTAAGGTCGAAGATCTTCCTTGGTTTGATATTCTCAAAACCCTCTATTTCACCGAAAAGGTGCACCATCCCCGGTGCATCCTTTGGTATATGTTGCCAGAAGCTCAGTTCATTTTTCCTGTATAGTTGCCTGAAAACCTCAAGTCCCCATATACCGTCTGAGTTTTTCTCGAACCGGAGCTGGCTGAACGGGATTTTCATCTCGGCCACCCATCCCTCATCATTTATGGTAGCCTTTCCCCACCAGTTAGGGTCCCAGGTATTATCCTCGGTTTGTCCGTTGTTGCTCATAAGTCGGTCGAATTTTACTCCTCCTGTACTGAGACCGATTATAAAAGCTGTCCGCTGGTCGTGATAGCTGTCAAAGGCTACGCCCACCATATCACCGTCAACCTGGTCCCTGCGGGTAAGCCTTTGTACAATGCTGTCGGGTGCGGTGTCGAAGGCTTTGATTGCTACATAAATATTGTTTGCATCAAATACTATCTTGAATTCGGTGCGTTGTGATGAGGGTCTGCCATTATATGGTTCGAACTGCGTAAAGTCGTCAATCCATTCACCTTCCTGCCAGGCATCGTCATCGAGAATTCCATCAATCTGAGGGGGATTTGTTATTTCAACTGCCCGGTATCGTTTTTTTTCAGGCGTCTGGGCAAGCACCGTTGCTGATGCTATGATAAGAGCCAGTATCAGATTCACTTTTCTTTTCATTGTCGGGTTAGTTTCAGGTTCTGTTTCTGTTGTTGATGTAATGGTAAAAAAGCACTCCGGTCAGTTTGATGACCGGAGTAAAGACGTACCCTCTGTCGGAATGATGCATCGGACTGTGCTTCTTTTTTCAGTCGTCGTACAGAGGCAGAAATTCGTACCCGTTACCTGTGGCATCGAGGAACCGCCTGAAACCGTCCAGGGGGATAACCAGCGATGCACTATTTACATTCGGGTGGAACGCAAGGCGTTCGTAGCCAAGCAACTTAATATCGATAAAGAGATAAACATGCCTGTGCGCATCATTAATCAGACCGAATGGCGAAACCGACCCCGGTTCCAGGCCAAGCCACTTCATAAGCCTTTCATCGGAGGCGAAGGTGAGCTTCCCCTGCCTCAGCCTTTGCTCGAGGTCACGTATATTGAGCTGTTGCTTATGCTCAAGTATCACCAGGTAATGGCGGTTTCCCTTATGGTTCCTGAAGAAAATATTTTTACAGAGGCCCGAATTAAGGTCCTTCCAGTATTTTAGGGCAGCTTCTATTGTAGGAACAGGCGGGTGCTCGTGGTATTCAAACGGTATGCCAAGTGAGTGAAGGTAATTGTAAAGTTCTGGTTGCCCGCGCATTCCAGACTACTTTGGAATAAAAATAATCCCTATGCCTGAATGTTCTCCCAGGTCATTACCTGCCTCCTGCAGATCGGTGTCCTTCCTGTCGTGGTGCCACCTCACCTCAATGCTGCAGTTTCCTTTCCTCAGCCGGGCCAGTTCACTGAAGATATCGTAGAGGAATTTTCCCGATGAGGAGTTGAAGTACTGAAGATCGAAATCCGCAATAACACCATTGGCTCCTGTAACAGACGGCTTTTCGAGAATGGTGTCGACCATTGTTCTGATCCATTCCAGAACCGGATAATAAATAGCCCTAACATCTTCCGGCGCTGAAGTCCCTTTGATTGAAAGAACCCAGCGTTCGGGATCGAACGAGACTTCCGGCGAAAGGTCGGTACCGGGTATAAATAGTTTTTCCATCCGTGTTTACTGTTGTTAAATCCAAAGTTGGCATTTTATTCCCTAACAAGCAAAAAAAACTGCCCTGATCAGGATAATGGCTCATCGTCAGCAATACTGCTTAGGTATCCTTCATCGGCAGGAAGTCCGGGCTTGCCCGATGCCTCAACTGCCAGCCTGTCGCACCGTTCGTTCTCAGGAATATCGGAGTGCCCCTTTATCCATACAAACTTAACACTGTGCTTACGGTAGACCTCGAGGAACCTCAACCACAGGTCGCTGTTCTTTTTTTTCCTGAATCTCCTTGCTTCCCACCCGAAAACCCATCCTTTGTTTACTGCATCGGCAACATACCGCGAATCGGTATAAACCGTTACCCTGCTCCCGGCTATCTTCAGCGCCTCAAGTCCGGCTATTACGGCAAGCAACTCCATCCTGTTGTTGGTGGTGTGCGAGTAACCTCCCGATTTTTCAAGGTAGTGTTTCCCCGATTTAAGGATAACTCCGTATCCTCCCGGTCCCGGATTTCCGCTGGCGGCGCCATCGG